>JABDDF010000004.1:32327-62886 GCA_013287745.1 Gammaproteobacteria bacterium | reverse complement strand
TTTCAAAGCCAAAATATTATTAACAAAGGCATAGCGGTCATTGGCATATTGCGTTTGTGCTTGCAAAACTTTTTGCTGTTGATTAAGCACATTCACTAATATTTCTGTACCAACACGATAACTCGCTTCCATGCCTGCCAAAGAACTCTTCGATGATTTCACCGCTTCTTTATCAGCATGAATTTGACTAATGCCAGATAAAATATTCAAATAACTTTGACGCGTGGTATTCGCCGTGCTTCGTACAGTTTGTTCTAATTGCTGTTGTGCCAATTGATAATTATAAGTCGCTTGATTAGTTTGCGCGACAACACCACCGCCTGCAAAAAGCGGCATCATTAAATTAAATTGAATGGCACGATCAGTTTGTGTGCCTGGCCCATTTCGTTGATTCAATGTGGTGTAACCATTGGTGTTATCAAAATATTGGCGATCCAAGGTGCCTTGAAAACTCACTGTGGGTAAGTGTCCGGCAAATTGCTGATGAATGGTTTGCTTGGCAGATTCTGCATTATATTGCGCTGCTTTGATTGTCCAATTTTGACTAATCGCCTTATTGACCCAGGCATCAACGACTGCCGGCTTGGGATCGACTAAAGGAAAATCTTCACTTAAAGTTGAGAGCTGCGGATAATAAACGCCGGTAATGACGCGTAAATTTTCTCTATCATTGGCTAATTTAGTTTGCGCGGCGATGTAATTTGCTTTTGCAGAATCATAGGATGCTTGTGCAGTGTAGACATCAGTTAATGTTTTTAAACCGACATTATACTGTTGTTTGGCTTGTTCTAATTGTTTAGCATAAGCGATTTTTGACGAGGCATTATAACTTAAATTTTCTTCATCAAGTAAAATGGCAAAATAAGCACTAGCAACACGAGTCATTAAATTTTGTAGGGCAGCATTGAGTGTTGCGTCAGCTCCTTTTGCAAGAGCAACCTGTCCAGCAACTGCAAAGAATTGCGCAAAATTAAATACAGTTTGCGTGACGGTTAAGGTCAGTGTGTAGGCGCGTTGTGTGTTGTTGCGCGGTGAAATGGTTCCAGGCGTGACATTGGAAGTCGTTGAGAAATTGGTGCCAGAAAAGCCAGAACGAGTCACAGAAGGATTCGCTGTCACATTAATATTGGGCAATATGGCTGATAGGCTAATGGGCATGCCTTCACGCGTTGATAAACGCGTTGCAATGGCTTGTTGGAAAATCGGGTCACTGCTTTGTGCTTGTTGATAAACTTCAAGCAAATCAGCGGCATGGGCGGACATTTGCCATGACAATAGGGCAGCTAATAAAAATAATTTTTTCATTATGGTGATCCTAACAGAGCTTCCTTGCGAGGATAAAGCGGCTCATTATAGAGAGTATTTGGCTGGAGGTAAAATGATGAAGATATGGCAGACTGAAATTGATGTTGCAATTGTCACTGAGCGTGCGAAACATTCGATGTCTGAATATTTAGGGATTGAATTTCTGGAGGTAGGTGAGGATTATTTGAGCGCTCGCATGCCAGTCAATGCACGTACTAAGCAGCCTTTAGGTATCATGCATGGCGGTGCTTCCTGTGTGTTGGCAGAAACGGTGGGTAGCACTGCGGCACAATTTTGTCTTGATCAAAAGCAATTTTACGGTGTGGGCTTGGATATTAATACCAATCATATTCGTGCGGTCAAAGAAGGCTTTGTGTTGGCCATTGCGCGCCCCTTTCATTTGGGTAAAAGTACGCAAGTGTGGGGTATTGAAATTTCTAATGAAGCGAAACAGTTAGTTTCTGTTACGCGTTTGACGATGGCCGTATTGAAGAAAGCAAAATCTTAATCGCAGACTGCATGCTGCCGCTATCAGCCCTACCTGTGCCAGCTAAATGTAAGGCAGTGCCATGATCAACAGAAGTGCGGATGAAGGGCAGGCCTAAAGTGAGATTAACTGCGCGATCAAAACCTAGATATTTTATTAAAGGTAAAGCTTGATCGTGATACATGGCAAGTGTGACATCGGCCTGTGCTAATTGTGTTGGAATGAAAGCGGTATCTGCAGGTAAGGGGCCAATTAAGTGATGGCCTTGAGCACGTAATTCTGCGAGTACGGGCTCAATCACATCAATTTCTTCTCTTCCTAAATGACCTTCTTCACCTGCATGCGGATTCAAACCACAGACAGTAAGACGCGGTGAAGTTAAATGAAATTGTTGCTGCAAACCCTTTATTAATACCTTTAAGATAGAGCGCAAATGTGTCTGTGTTAGTTTTGCGGATACTTGTGATAAGGGAAGATGAGTAGTCGCCAGCGCAACTTTCAATTGATCAACCATAAACATCATGACGGTTTGTTCAACACCACAATATTGCGCAAAAAATTCAGTATGGCCAGTGAAGGTAATGCCAGCTTGATTAATAATCGCCTTATGCACTGGCCCTGTGACTATTCCATCCGCTTCCTGTTGCAAGCAAAGTGATGCTGCTAATTCTAATGTTTTAATCACATAACTTGCATTAGCTGGATTTAAGGTGCCAGGTATTACGGCTGCTTTTGTTTTCACGGGTAAAACAATCAAGCTGCCAGCCTGATGTGGACGATGTGATTTCGCATCATACAAGTGACATTGTAAGGGTAGATTTAATTGCTCTGCGCGTTGCAATAAAACATCTGGATCGGCGATCACTAGCAATTCTACGGGCCATGATTGCTGTGCAATCGCAATGGTGATATCAGGCCCGATCCCTGCCGGTTCGCCAGGCGTAATGATAATACGTTTGAAACCTTTGTCTTTTACTTTACTTCTTTGTTGCATTGCTTGCTCCGCTGTTTATCATTGCGTAGGCGTCCGTCGTTGCGAGGAGTGCTTTTTACGACGAAGCAATCCAGGCTTCGACTTTTATCAAATATTGCTTTTTTATAAAAGTCGAAGCCTGGATTGCTTCGTCGTAAAAAGCACTCCTCGCAACGACGGACGCTTCAGCAACGACAAATCTCCTCAGCAACTTAAGCCTGCGCCGTCTTCGAACTCACTTGAATAAAAGCCTGTGCCCGAAGTTTAGAAACCCAATTCTTAATGGCATCTTCAAATTTGCGCTGCAGCAAAGCATTTTCAGCTTGTTTACGATCTGGTGCTGCACTGCTATTTCGTACATCAGTTAAACGCAAAATATGAAAACCATTGGCTGTTTGAATAGGTCCTGCGACTTCCTTAGCTTGCATCACGGCAACTTGTTCAGCAAAAGCAGAGGGAATTTCACTCAACTTACGCCAGCCAAGATCAGTGACTTGTGCGCTTGCTTCATGAATTTTATTTCCCTGCTGTGCTTCTACCATGACAGCTTCTGCACGCTGTTTGGCAGCACTAAGTTCATCAGTTTTAGGTGCATCTGTAATTGGAATTAAAATATCTTCTATGCGATATTCGCTGGCTTCGGGATTGTGCCACATTTCAGAGTGCATAAAGAGCGTGATTTCTTCTGGCGTCACAGAAACATGATTGATGACTTCTTGCTGTTGTAATTTTTGCAGTGTTATTTGGTCACGCATTTCATCGCGATAATCTGCAACTGACATGCCTTCTTGTGATAATTGGTTATAGAGTGTTTGAATGCTTACTTGATTTTGATCGGCGATACGTTTAATCACGTTATTTAAATCATCATCCGTTATTTTGATGCCGATTTGTTTTGCGATTTGCAATTGCAATTTTTTGTTGATGAGTTGATCGAGTGCTTGTTGACGCATGATTTCCTGTGAAGGAATGGTGGTATGTGCTGCTGTCATTTGCATTTTAGTGAGCGCGAGACTGTGGTGTAATTCTGAGCGTGTGACGACATCATCATTAACAATAGCCACAATTCGATCAATTGAATTGTCTGGCTTGCCTGCCTTGTCAGCATAGGTATTTGTCGTCAAAGCGATGCAGCTAAGAAGTATTAGAAAGAAGATATTTTTCATTTAAGATCCTGCCCAAACTGTGTGTTATAACCATTAATGCTGCTTAATAATTGGCTTGGATTGCCAGTACCTATATCACCTAAGCCCTTGAGAGAAAACTGAATATAATATGCAGTATTGTATAGAGGCTTATTCGAATTATTGTCTGTGGCGCCTACGTTGCTGTTAGAGGTCAAACCGGCAAATGCGCGTCCACCAACAAACCTGACAGTCCAGCAACAAGAGTCATATTGTAACCCATAGAGTAAATTCTGCAAATGCTCATGGTTCCAATTCTGTGTCCACAAGCCGACAGCACTGAAATTGCCAATGACTGGCCAGGCAAAAGAGGCGGTGGTGGCTTTTAAATTATTGCTGTCATCAGTTGTGGCGATACCTGAGGATGGGTCAGCGATATCACCGCCGCGCGCATAAGTAAAGGCAAAATTAATCACATGTTGCGGCGCAGGGGTATATTGCAAGGCTATTGTCGCATTATCCAATTGCTTGGTGATGGGATTCCAAATGCTGTTACCAGCGAGATTCCAAGCGGGATTGATATTGTAGGTCAGGGTGCCTGAAATAGGTGAAACACGCCTTTCCAACTCAGGATTAAAAGGATTGTCAGTACAAGTAAGGGTATTACATTGTGTTACTCTGCGATTAGCAAAATACACAATGCCGCCTAGACCAAGCCGCAATTTTTCTAAACCAGATTCCTGATCAATCAAACGTGTTGTGACACCCATGGCAATTTGATTGGCATCACCAATACGATCTAAGCCATTAAAACGGTTATAACTAAAGAGTTGGTCATAAGTAAGAATGCCGACAACCGTATCAAAAATAGGAATATCTGCCTGATCGCGGAAAGGAATATAAGTGTAATAAACCTGTGGTTCCAATGTTTGTTGATAGGCATGGCCAAAAAAATTGATATTGCGATCGAAGGCTAGGCCAAACACGGTATCAAAAATGGGAACGGCACGGTCTATACTATTTGGCGTAAGAGTATCTGTGGTTTGTTGAAGCTGATATTGCGTCAGTGCTAATTGTAAACGCGGGTTGACATAAAAATAAGGCCAATAAAGCGGCAAACTAATGCCAGGCTGAACATGGAAGCGATTGCCGATCGGATAATGAATCGTCGTGCCAGGTGTTTTGAGAAGTTCAAAATGGGTTACTTCATTATTAATAAAATATTCCAAGCCAAACTTTTGGTCAGGATAATCACCATTTAAAATTAATTGCGGGAAACGACGATAGACGTTATTGACTGGTGGATCTTCAATGGGATGCAAGGTTTGGTACATTTGCATCCTGCCAGTGAAATCCCAGTGCCGACTTTTGTAGAAGAGATCAGCTTCTTCTAGCAATTGATTCTGCGAAATTTCATTGAGGTTACTGCCAAAATCTTTTAGATAATAATCGTCGCCCGCGTAATTAATATCTAAGGAACTTGACCAGTGGTCGTTATAGCGGCCGCGATCATGCCAATAAAAACCTTTACGCGTCATGCTATCACTGCGTAAACGATTGAGTTCAGCTTGGGTAATCATGCTAGGACTATTGCTATATTTACTATCTTCTGAGCGTTTGAAATCGGCAAAGGCACGGTCTTCGGGCAATACACTAAACCCGAGTTCAGCATTGTTAGTCTTCGTTATATAACGGAAATGATCTGAGAGTTGTACGCCGCGTTTGCTGAGAAAACCGGGTGTAATGATCATGTCGTAATTGGGCGCCATGTTCCAATAAAATGGCGCGAGCACATAGGGGCCCCAATTATTTGAACCGCCAAAAGTAGGCCAGAGGAAACCCGATTTACGGCGTCCATCAATTGAAAAATTAATATAGGGCATATAAAAAATGGGGATATTTTTTAGGTAAATACGTGCATGTGAAGCATAGCCGCGCCCCGTATTTTTATTGAGCGTAATATGACTTGCTTTGACTTGCCAAGTGGGATTGATGGGTGGGCAAGTGCTATAAGTTGCATTGGATAATTCATAAATTTTAGGTTTATCTTGCTGAAATTCGTGCGCCTCACCCCAGGCAGTGAGTGTGGTAATTTCGCGTGTATGCTGAAATTCTTCCTTGGGTACATTGGGGCCAACAATTTGTCTGTTATTCGTTAATGAAGTGCGATATAACAAATTAATAAGTGATTTGGATTTGTCATTGAAGTTGTAACGTCCTTTGTTGGCAACAATCAGTGTATTGGGTTCGCGCAAATGTACATTGCCAACCATATCCATCACACTCAATTTACCGCTCACTGGATCGCGATAAATAAAAGCTTTATTGGTTGTGATTTGCTGTCCAGTGCGCGTCACCGTGACCTTTCCTTCGAGAATGGAAGTTGCACGTTGTGAGAGTAGGCCATAATCGCCTGTGATTGCGACAGTGCTATCTTTTTCTACTTTGATGGGGTAAACAAAGGGTTGGTCAAAATAATAACCGCCACACATATTGTCTGTGTTTGGCACCCACCCTAATTGATCTGCCAGTGTTTCGTGCGAAAGCGGTTGTAAGGGCAGCGGTGAATTGCTTGCATCTGCAAAAGTTAAAATGGAAAATAGACAGGTCAAGCCACCTGTTAATAATAAAACGCTTAATTTTTTGATCTTATTTTTTGCAGACATCTCTTTATCTCTTGCAATTAACTGCCACGCAAGTGTAACGAAAAGGTTTTGATAATGGAATCAATGCAAGTAATAAAACTAAAAGAGCGAGAAAATCAGCTAGAACATTGGCTTTCTGCGAGCTTAGGGCTAAATTCCTTTATTTTGCAGCCACTAGCAGGTGATGCAAGTTTTAGAAGATATTTTCGTGTACAAGTAGACAAGTATTCTTTTGTGGTGATGGATGCGCCGCCTGGTGAAGATTGTCATCCTTTTATTGCCGTAGCGAAGGCATTAAGGAAGATGCAATTAAACACGCCAGAAATTATAGAAGCCGATTTGACCCAAGGTTTTTTGCTGCTCACGGATTTTGGTGATCTCACCTATTTACGCGCATTAAATGCGGATAATGCGGATTTATATTACCAGCGTGCATTAAAGGCATTAAGTGTATTACAAACCTGCACGCAGGTGCCGGGACATATTGTGCCGCCTTTCACACGTGAATGGATGTGGCGAGAATGGCATTGGCATCAAGAATGGTTTTTGGAGAAATTATTAGGCTTGCCGCCAGCACCGGATAGCTTGGAAGAGGTTTATTCATTACTTGTTGAGTCGGCAGCAACACAGCCTCAGGTTTTTATGCATCGCGATTATCATTCGGCCAATTTGATGGTGCTGCCAGATGCCGTTGGTCTGCTTGATTTTCAAGATGCTTTTATTGGTCCCTTGACTTACGATTTGGCTTCTTTATTGCGAGATTGCTATATTGATTGGCCAAAAGAAAAAGTAAATCAATGGTTGTTAGATTATTGGCGGATGAATCAAGCCTTAGCGATAGAGAAGGAAGACTTGTTGCGTTGCTTTGATTGGATGAGTGTGCAGCGTCATTTAAAAGCATTATTTACTTTCGCGCGTAAACAAGTGCGCGATCAACAAGCGCATTATTTGCGGCATGTGCCGCGTACTTTATCCTATATTTTGCAAGTGACAAGTGAATATCCTGAGTTAGCGAGTTTGCATCAATACTATCGTGATAAGGTGATACCAGCATGCACGCGATGATTTTAGCAGCGGGTCGAGGAGAGCGTATGGGTGAATTGACGCTTGATACACCTAAACCATTGCTGCGTGTGGACGGACATTATTTAATTGAATTTGCTTTGGATCGTTTGAAGCGCGCAGGTATTTCCGATATTGTGATTAATGTTTCTTATCTGGGCGAAAAAATAAAAAATATTTTGGGTAATGGCAGTCAATATGGTTTAAGGATTGTCTATTCAACAGAAGTTGAACGCTTAGAAACGGGCGGTGGGATTTTGCAAGCCCTGCCTTTGTTGGGTGTGAACCCCTTTGTCGTCATGAGTAGCGATATCATTACTGATTATCCGCTGCCGCAATTGCCGCAGCAGTTAAAAGGATTAGGGCATTTAGTGATGGTCAACAATCCCATTTATCATTCGCAGGGTGATTTTGCTTTGCGTGATCAATATTTAGAATTGGATGCGAAACCGAGCTATACCTTTGCCAATATTGCAGTGCTGCATCCTGATTTATTTGCTGGTTGTGAACTGCAATATTTTCGTTTGGCACAATTGCTTATTCCCGCTATTAGAGAAAGACAAATGACAGGCGAATTGTATCAAGGTGCATGGTGTAATACAGGTACACCGACGGATTGGGAAGAAGCCAAGCACTTTGTGAGAGAAAATCCGGGGCTTAGGCCTTTTGTTTGAGTTTAACCGTTCATTCACCCCATTTAGCCCTCACCCCCTGCCCCTCTCCCCTCGCAAAAAGCGCTCCGGGAGAGGGGAGCGTCCTAAGTTATTTCGAGGAGAAAATTTAGAACTCTCCCCTCTCCCGGAGCGCTTTTTGCGAGGGGAGAGGGGCAGGGGGTGAGGGCTAAATGGGTGAGAGCCAACCTTTCTTTTTTTATTTAAAACCCTAAGGAATTACCATGGCACTAGCAATTGTCTACAGCCGTGCCTCATCTGGCATTGATGCGCCACTCGTTACAGTCGAAGTTCATTTATCTTATGGCATGGCTGCATTTAATATTGTGGGATTACCAGAAACGGCAGTAAAAGAAAGTCGTGATCGTGTGCGCAGTGCATTGATGAACGCGCGATTTGATTTTCCGATTCGTCGTATTACAGTCAATTTGGCGCCTGCGGATTTACCCAAAGATGGCGGTCGTTTTGATTTACCTATTGCAATAGGTATCTTGGCAGCCTCAGGACAATTGCCGCAAAATGAATTGGCTGATTATGAATTTGCGGGTGAATTAGCCTTATCAGGTGAGTTGCGACCCATTCGCGGTGTTTTACCAGTGGCATTAGCTGCCTATCATGCGAAGAGACAATTGATTATTCCCTATCATAATGGAGATGAAGCAGCCTTAGTAAAGCAAGTCACTGTGTTACCGGCCAAGCATTTGCTAGCAGTGTGCGCGCATTTGAAAAAAGAAACCCTATTGTCATCTTATTCGGTATCAGAAAATGGCTCGCAGCCATTTTCGCATCTTGATCTTGCTGATATCAAGGGACAATTACATGCAAAACGTGCCTTAGAAATTGCTGCTGCTGGCCGGCATAGTTTATTGTTTATTGGGCCGCCTGGTACAGGTAAAACCATGTTGGCCAATCGCTTGCCGGGTATTTTGCCAGAAATGAGCGAGAAACAAGCCTTGGAAATTGCGGCCATTGCATCAGTGAGCAGTAAAGGTTTTGATCCGGCGCAATGGCGAATGACGCCCTTTCGTTCTCCTCATCATACGAGTTCTAGTGCGGCCCTTGTTGGTGGCGGGCGTCCACCGCGTCCAGGTGAAATTTCCTTATCACATCATGGCGTATTATTTTTAGATGAATTAGCAGAGTTTAGCCGTCATGTACTTGAGTGTTTACGAGAGCCGCTTGAATCCGGGCAAATAACCATTTCGCGTGCTGCATTTCAAATGATTTTTCCAGCGCAATTTCAATTTGTTGCAGCAATGAATCCCTGTCCCTGCGGCTATGCAGGCAGTACCATGACCTATTGTCAATGTTCGGCAGAACAAATTAAACGTTATATGGGAAGATTATCAGGGCCGCTATTAGATCGTATTGATTTGCAAGTTGAAGTGGCAAGCTTGCCGCCAGAAGTGCTGGCTGAGATCAAGGAAAAAAGTATGACTGATCATAGTGCCTTGGTGCGAGCGCGTGTTATCAAAGCGCGGGCTTATCAAGAAGCGCGGCAAGATAAATGTAATGCCTCATTGACAGTTGCAGAGCTTGATCATTACGCTGTTCTTAATCATGAAGCGCAATGTTTGTTGAACCAAGTCATGACAAAATTTAATTTATCTGCGCGTGTTTATCATCGTATCTTAAAGGTAGCGAGGACTATCGCGGACTTGGAGGAAAGTCTTATAATAAGAGAAGAACAGGTGAGTGAAGCATTAGGGTATCGCTGTTTAGATAAGGCTAAGTTATTGTTAAATTGAAGTACTGAGAAATTAGATTGTGTTTTTTCAATGGCTTAGTGATAAGATACGGGAAAATAACGAGATAATGAGGAGGGGGTCATGGCATTAACCTTTTATCCAAGTATTGATGATGCATTAAACCGAGGAACCATTGTAGAGCGCATGGAATTGCTCCTTGATGGTGCGGAACGATATAAGGCAGTTGTATTAGAAGATAATCGGGCTGCCGCGACGGTGACAGAGACGAGTCGATCAGTGGTGCCGCGTGATTTAGTGGCGGCGTATAATTGGGAAGAAATCGCGCGTATCCTGCGTGAAATTCGTGAAATGCCTGAAGGGAATAAGATAGATAAATTGAAAAAAAGTGAATTGCTGGCAAAGCTTGCTGAAGTTTATGAAGTATTGCGCGCTGCTAAATTATCAAAGCTTGAGGCGGTCAGGCTTGCTTTGATTAGTGAGGCGAATCAATTGCGTGGTAGTTCGCAGGTGGCCTAGTAAACCATCCATTGGTAATGGATGGATAATATCAAAACCGTCCATTGTCAATGGATGATTTAATGTTTATCCTCATTCCGCATAGCTAACCCAGGACTATTTCGTCTAGAAGAAGTAGGGCTTGCATGGGCTTCTGTAGATACTGTTTTATTGGGGATGACAAAAAGTGTAAAAGCCATGCTGCCATGAGGAACTTGCTTACTATGATCGGGCACAATCCTAACAGAATAGGGATCTGAGTCTTCTGTCATTGATACCGTTCTTATTTTGGGGTTAATCACTGTTTTTAATTTGTCTCTTTCTTTATCTTCATTAAATGATGAACGCTGCGTTGTTGGCGCGCTTGTGCTAACCAGGTTGTGCGGTGAAGGGGCAGGACTTACTCTGCGATTTTGCTCCGCGGTTTTGGCCAAATTTAATGATAGAGAGGTAGTGGTTGTCGTTGTCGTCGTCGTTTGTTCATGCGGAGCAGGGCGTGGAGAGGATAATCTTTGTCTCATAACAGTATAAGAACCAGAACCACTAGGTGAGGATTGCGCCGTTTGGTTTTGTTCTGTTTGTTGGGGTACATTTGAGGATAAAGAGGTAGACATTGACGTAACTGATAGGGGTGGCCGCAGTTGAGGGATAGCAGTTAAGGTTCTCTTATGTAAACGTGGATCTTCTAACTGAATGTATGGTGAGGATGGATCAGTTGATGCGAATAGATTAGAAGGACGATTAGACCGTGACAGATTCATCGACATGCTCACATTTGCGGTGATGTCGTCACTCATGGTTTCATTCATATGAGCGCGTAAATTCTTTGCAACAAACTCTTCCCCATTTGCTAGCAAGTCAGCAAATGGACTGTGAATAAGATCATTGTAATATTTATCGCAGTCTTTATTTAATTTATTTTCGCAAAATACAGTCAACTCATCTGCAGTGCAAATGTTGCAAATCTTTGTCATCAGCATTTCTTGTTGATGCGATTCAAGCGTAACGATATGCGTGTCGAGGTTACTCTTTGTCCAAGCGCCAAGTAATCTATAAGTAAAACCGCCTGTAATTGCCCTATAAACTTGCTCTGCTTGCTTGAGATCTTTGCACTGTGCCTTTTGAGTATCCCAAAATCTAGTCCAAGCCTTACTAAGCCTAATAGGACGGAAGAAAAAGTTGATAAACTCTTCTCCCGAAATAATCGCTTCATCTGTGGATTGAGGGCTCCATGCTTCTATTTTTCTTCTAAATAATCGAATGATTTCTTCATTGTCAAAGATCTCGGCCATTCGTTTAGCTAAGATGTCTGGCGGGCGATAACCTGTAATGGCTTCTGCGGCAACTAAGTTATTATGGGTTAATTGTCTGTTTTTTTTGGCAAGCTCTCTAAAGGTCTTGTCAAATTTTTTTAAGTTTGCTTTGGATTGCTCAAGATCTTTAATGACATCATTTTTTGTATCGATGTAGTAGAGCTTATGCTTATGAACTAAACGCAGCCAAGCAACGGGATAGGTCAATAATTCTTTAAAGTTTAGTTGATCGAAAGGGATATCCTCTTCCACGTAAATAACTTGAGAGTGAATGAGTTGTAATTCTCTTTCGTAAAAAAAACGACTGCCGGTATCAAGATAAACATAAATTTTATTCTCGTTATACAGGGCTATTTCTTTCAGATAATCGATGATTAAGTCGATATAAGGCTTTAGCATCTGCTGATATTTGTGTCTATCCTTGTCTTGAATTGTTCTCTTGGGATCTTTCCCTTTAGGATCTCTGACAGACGTGCTGCGTCTTAACATTGCATTCTCCTGAAGCTGACAACATGAGCGACCGCGCTATTTATTGCATATTTTTTGTGGCATGAAAACAAATATTGCGTGCCTCCAGCGGGAATCGCTGGAAGATGGTAAAACTTGTTGATATTTCCTGCGGTATCAAGCAAAATTCACCCTCGATTTTCAGGAGGGGTTCCCGAGCGGCCAAAGGGATCAGACTGTAAATCTGACGGCTTACGCCTTCGAAGGTTCGAATCCTTCCCCCTCCACACCTAAAGAAGATAGAGGAAAGATTTCATGAGATGCGGGTTCATATGAAGTCTACCTTCTATCTTCAGAGCTGCGGGTGTAGTTCAATGGTAGAACTTCAGCCTTCCAAGCTGATAGCGTGGGTTCGATTCCCATCACCCGCTTGGCCCACATAGCTCAGTCGGTAGAGCACTTCCTTGGTAAGGAAGAGGTGACCGGTTCGATTCCGGTTGTGGGCTTTAAATATGTTGTGACGGCACTTTTTTTAGAGGAGCGTACTCGATGAGCAAGCAAGTATTTGAGCGGACGAAGCCGCACGTAAATGTTGGCACAATAGGTCACGTAGACCATGGTAAGACGACATTAACCGCAGCATTGACGAGCATATTAGCAAAGAAATTTGGTGGAGAAGCGAGAGCCTATGACCAAATTGACAATGCGCCGGAAGAAAAAGCGCGTGGTATTACGATCGCAACCTCGCATGTTGAATACCAATCAGCGAATCGACACTATGCCCACGTTGACTGTCCAGGCCACGCAGATTATGTGAAGAACATGATCACAGGCGCAGCCCAGATGGATGGCGCAATATTAGTGGTGTCAGCGGCCGATGGCCCCATGCCGCAAACCAGAGAACATATCTTGTTAGCACGTCAAGTCGGTGTGCCCTATATTGTGGTGTATTTGAATAAGGCAGACATGGTAGATGACAAAGAACTACTCGAATTAGTTGAAATGGAAGTAAGAGATTTATTGACGCAATATCAATTTCCAGGCGACAAGACGCCCATTGTTGTTGGCAGTGCCTTGAAAGCCTTGGAAGGTGATCAAAGTGAAATAGGCGAGCCATCGATATTCAAGTTAATCGATGTGATGGACGACTATATTCCGATTCCAGACAGACCCATTGACCAACCTTTTTTATTGCCAATTGAAGATGTATTTTCAATTTCAGGCCGAGGCACCGTGGTGACAGGCCGAGTAGAGAGAGGAATTGTGAAAGTCGGTGAAGAATTAGAAATTGTAGGCTTGAAACCGACGACGAAGACAATTTGTACGGGTGTAGAAATGTTTCGTAAGTTGTTGGATGAAGGTCGAGCAGGCGATAACGTAGGTGTATTATTGCGTGGCACGAAGAGAGAAGAAGTTGAACGTGGACAAGTACTAGCAAAGCCAGGTAGTATAACGCCCCACACGAAGTTTGAGTCAGAAGTATACATTTTGTCGAAAGAAGAAGGTGGAAGACATACACCATTTTTCAAGGGTTATAGACCGCAATTTTACTTCAGAACGACAGATGTGACGGGAGAAGTGCAGTTACCGGAAGGGGTAGAGATGGTGATGCCAGGCGATAACATCAAGATGGTTATCACATTAATAGCGCCGGTGGCGATGGAAGAAGGATTGCGATTTGCAATTCGCGAAGGTGGCCGTACGGTCGGTGCTGGTGTCGTTGCGAAAGTGGTAGAATAGCCAATTAATCAGCAGGTTATTAATATACCTAGGCCAGTAGCTCAATTGGCAGAGCGGCGGTCTCCAAAACCGCAGGTTGGGGGTTCGAGACCCTCCTGGCCTGGTGATTAATAGAGATTTTTCGAAACCAAGCGGGATAATGCAGCGTGAAGTCAAAAACAAATGTAGTGATGATAAAAGCGGTAAATCAGGAAGAAGCCCGGCTTGATTGGTTGAAATGGTTGTTGGTTTCGATATTATTGCTTGCCGGAATCGTTGGTAATTATTACTATAGCGGGATTTCTATGCCGCTACGCCTGCTTGTGTGGCTGGGTTTGTTGCTTGCGGCAGCCTTTGTTGGGTCTAAAACTCAAAAAGGTAAATGGGTTGTTGAATTTTTCCGCGATTCCCGTATGGAATTGCGAAAGGTTGTTTGGCCGACTCGTGAAGAAACGATACAAACAACTTTGGTAGTGGCTGGCATGGTAGTCGTTCTTGCCTTGCTGCTATGGGGTATAGATGGTGTCTTGGTTTGGGGAATTGGTTGGTTGACGGGGCAGCGAGCTTAGTTGCCATTGTTTTTAATAGAAAATGAATAGACTTCTTTCTAAACCAAGCATTAGAAGTCTAATGATCCAGACTGGCGAGTTGCTATTCATAGAGGATTGAAATATATGACAACAGATCAGACAATGCCAAAGAAACGCTGGTATGTTGTGCATGCTTATTCTGGTTTTGAAAAGTATGTGATGCAGGTTTTATCCGAGCGCATTCGTTTGGATAGGTTAGAAAACAAATTTGGTGAAATTCTTGTTCCTACGGAAGAAGTGGTAGAATTGCGCGGCGGTCAAAAACGAAAAAGTGAGCGTAAATTTTTTCCAGGATATGTATTGGTTGAAATGGTGATGGATGAGCAAACCTGGCATTTGGTGCGTTCAATCCCCAAAGTATTAGGATTTATTGGCGGTACGAGTGATAAGCCTGCGCCTATTAGTCCAAAAGAAGCAGAAATTATTCTACAGCGCATGCAAGATAGCAGCGAAAAACCAAAGCCGAAAATTCTGTTTGAAGTGGGTGAGGTTGTGCGAGTTATTGATGGTCCATTTGCTGACTTTAATGGTGTGGTAGAAGAAGTTAATTATGAAAAGAATAGATTGCGTGTTGCAGTCATGATTTTTGGCCGATCAACACCGGTGGAATTGCAATTTGATCAGGTTGAAAAAGGTTAAATATTGTAAGAAATCTGTTGTTATTAGGGGAGCTCGAAGAGCGTTTGTACCCACAAAAGAGGTGAAGTATGGGAGCGTCAAGAAAAAAGAAAGTTAAGGCACTTATCAAGCTGCAAATTACTGGCGGTGCAGCGAATCCAAGTCCACCAGTTGGTCCAGCCTTAGGTCAACAAGGTGTTAATATTATGGAGTTTTGCAAGGCTTTTAATGCGCAAACTCAAACACCTGAAAAACAAGGCAAGCCATTGCCCGTTGTCATTACCGTATATGAAGACAAAAGTTTTACTTTTGTTACCAAGACACCACCAGCTTCCTACTTGGTGAAAGATGCGATTAAACTGCAAAAAGGCAGTAGTGCACCTGGAACAACTAAAGTAGGAAAGATTAATCGCAAACAATTAGAAGAAATTGCCAAACTTAAAATGCCAGATTTGACTGCCGCAGATTTAGATGCCGCGGTACGAACACTTGCTGGCAGCGCCCGTAGTATGGGTGTAGACGTGGAGGGTGTATAACATGGTTATGTTAGCAAAACGTATTAAAGCTATTCGTGCTTTAGTGACACCAGGAAAAATATATAGTTTCCAAGAAGCCTGTCAAATTATAGAGAAAATGCCAAAAGCAAAGTTTCGTGAAAGTGTCGATCTTGCTATTAATTTAGGTATCGATACACGTAAATCAGATCAAGCTGTTCGCGGTGCAGTATTATTGCCAAAAGGGACAGGTCGTACTGTTCGTATTGCAGTCATGACAACGCCCTCGCATGCAGATGCTGCTACAAAAGCAGGGGCAGATATCGTTGGTCTTGAAGATTTGGCAGAGCAAATTAAAGCGGGCAAAATTGCCTTTGATATACTGCTTGCAACGCCTGATGCGATGAGAGTCGTTGGCCAATTGGGGCAGATTTTAGGGCCGCGAGGTTTAATGCCTAACCCTAAAGATGGCACCGTTACGCCAGATATTGCGAATGCTGTTAAAAACGCTAAAATGGGCCAGATTCGTATTCGTGCAGATAAAGCCGGTGTTGTTCACTGCACAATCGGTAAAGCAGACTTTAGCCAGCAAGATCTCAGAGATAACCTTGAAGCAGTGTTAGCGGCGCTTAAAAAAGCAAAACCAAATACGGCCAAGGGCATTTACTTTAAAAAAATTACAATATCTACTACGATGGGCGCTGGCTTGCCCTTAGATGTAGCAGACCTGGGTGTGTAACTGGGTCATCGAATTTGACGATTTTGACATGGCTTTGCTTATGCCAATGCCTGTCAGAGACCGTAGGTGTTAGTTGCAAACTAACTTAATTGATTTTGATTGCAAAATGTTACCTACGCAGACGGCGATGCCGAAGGAGTGGTATTGCTGTAAATGAGTGTGACTCAAAAAATGGCAATGTCTGACAATTGGAGGTATGAAAAGTGGTATTAAAGTTAGAAGATAAAAAAGCCATTGTTAGTGAGGTTGCTGGAATTGCAAAGCAAGCGGTATCCCTGATTGCGGCCGAATATAGCGGTTTAACTGTTTCTCAGTTAACAGGCTTAAGAAAGTCTGCACGTGATGCTGGTGTGTATGTGCGCGTAGTGCGTAATACACTTGCCCGTAGAGCGCTTGATGGAACACAGTTTGCTTGTATGCAAGACGAGTTAGTTGGGCCCTTGCTCTTGGTATTTTCACAAGAAGAGCCAGGTGCAGCCGCGCGTATTATTAAGGAATTTGCGAAGACAAATGAAAAGCTGAAAGTGAAGGCATTGGCGCTTGAAAACCAATTGCTGTCCGCTCAAAGCTTGGACATGTTGGCAAGCTTACCTACGCGTGATGAAGCAATTGCTCAATTAATGTCTGTTATGCTGGCGCCGATTACTAAATTGGTGCGTACCATGGCGGAACCTCATGCCAAGTTGGTTAGAACACTTGCAGCGATTCGTGATGAAAAACAAGCACAATCGTAGGCATATAACATTTTACAGAAACCTTTTAGTTTGGAGTATTCAGAAATGGCAGTAAGCAAAGAAGATATTTTAGAGGCAATAGCAAAAATGCCTGTGATAGATGTCGTTGAATTAATTAAATTGATGGAAGATAAATTTGGCGTTTCAGCTGCAGCTGTGGCTGTTGCAGCGCCTGTTGCTGCAGCGGGTGCAGCAGTGGAAGAAAAAACCGAATTCAACGTTATATTAGCGAAGGCCGGTGATAACAAAATTAACGTCATCAAAGTGGTACGCGAAATTACAAGTTTAGGACTTAAAGAAGCCAAAGACTTGGTTGAAGGTGCACCAAAGGCAGTTAAAGAAGGTATTGCCAAAGCTCAAGCGGATGAAATTAAAAAGAAATTGGAAGATGCGGGTGCAACAGTTGAGATTAAGTAGTGCCTAAGGCTAAGGTACTGTTTGAAATCTTTACTGTTATATCGCGGTACATTGTTGTAAGTTAGCTGAAGCCGGCGATTTGAGTTGCCGGCTTCTCCTTTATTTCGCTTTACATGCTTAGCGATCTCAAGTTGTTTAGTTCTTCATCATGCAGACGCAGAGGTAACACACATGGGTTCAACCTACTCATACACTGAGAAAAAACGGATTCGTAAAAATTTCGGTAAACTTTTAAGCGCTATTGATGTTCCATCATTGCTCGCTATCCAGATGGATTCCTACCGACGATTTTTAGAAGCTGATGGTACAACAGATAAATTAGGCGACAGTGGGCTAAATGGCGTATTTTCTTCCGTATTTCCCATCACAAGCCTATCAGGTTATTCCGCATTAGAATATGTGGATTACCGCTTAGGCGAGCCTCTTTTTGACGAAAAAGAATGTAAAATGCGCGGCATGACCTTTGCTGCCCCCTTACGTGTGAAGCTTCGTCTTGTACATTATGATCGTGAAGCAGATGCTGGCGTTAACAAGGTGATTAAAGACGTAAAAGAACAAGAAGTTTATATGGGTGAAGTACCCTTAATGACTGAGCATGGTACCTTTGTTATCAATGGAACTGAGCGTGTTGTTGTTTCTCAGTTACATCGATCACCCGGTGTTTTCTTTGAGCATGATAAAGGCAAGACGCATTCTTCTGGAAAATTATTATTTTCTGCTCGAATTATTCCCTATCGTGGTTCATGGCTTGATTTCGAATTTGACCCTAAAGATTGTATTCATGCGCGTATTGATCGTCGTCGTAAATTACCAGCAACCATATTATTACGTGCGCTTGCTATGTCTGTGGAAGAAATCCTAGGCCTGTTTTTTGAAAATAATGTTTTTGATGTTCGTGATGGTAACTTAACACTGCATCTTATATCTGAACGCTTGCGTGGAGAAATTGCATCATTTGAAGTTAAAAAAGCGGGTAAATTAATTATTGAAAAAGGCCGCCGTATTACCGCGCGCCATATTGCACAGTTAGAAAAAGCTGAGATTAAGCAACTAGAAGTGCCAATGGATTATGTATTAGGGAAAGTGTTAGCAAAGAATGTCATTAATCCAGAAACAGGTGAAGTGCTTGCTAATGCGAATGACATCATTACTGGCGATGTATTGAAATTATTGTTGGGAGCTGGCATCAAGCGATTTGAAACCCTGTATATCAATGATATTGATCGTGGTCCTTATATTTCCGATACCTTGCGTATTGATTCTGCCACCAATGCTCAAGAAGCCTTGGTTGAAATCTATCGCATGATGCGTCCAGGTGAGCCGCCAACAAAAGAAGCGGCTGATGCCTTATTTAAGAATCTTTTCTTTAGTCCTGAACGCTATGATTTATCTGATGTCGGTCGAATGAAATTAAATCGCCGAGTTGGTAGACAGGAAATTATTGGTTCTGGTGTTCTATCCAAAGATGATATTGTCGATGTCTTAAGGACACTCATCAAAATTCGTAATGGCGGTGACACCATTGATGATATTGATCACTTAGGTAATCGTCGTGTGCGCTGTGTTGGTGAAATGACGGAAAATCAATTCCGAATTGGTTTGGTGCGCGTAGAGCGTGCTGTGAAAGAACGCTTAAGTCTGCCTGATATCGAAGCGATTATGCCGCAAGATATTATCAATGCTAAGCCTATTTCTGCTGCTATTAAAGAATTTTTTGGCTCCAGTCAATTGTCACAATTTATGGATCAAAATAATCCTTTATCAGAAATTACGCACAAACGTCGTGTTTCTGCCTTAGGGCCTGGTGGTTTATCACGTGAACGCGCAGGCTTTGAAGTGCGTGACGTACATCCTACTCATTATGGCCGTGTTTGTCCTATTGAAACGCCTGAAGGTCCCAATATCGGCTTGATTAACTCATTGGCAGTTTATGCGCGTACCAATGAATATGGTTTCTTAGAAACACCCTATCGCAAAGTTCTTAATGGCAAGGTAACAGATGACGTTATTTATCTTTCTGCGATTGAAGAGGGTGATTACGTCATTGCGCAAGCCAACGCAACCGTTGATGAAAAACGTAAATTAACCGATACCTTGGTACCTGTTAGACATCGGAATGAATTTACCTTTTCTACTTCTGATCGCGTGCAATTCATGGATGTCTCGCCAAAACAAATCGTTTCAGTGGCTGCAGCGCTTATTCCCTTTTTAGAACATGACGATGCTAACCGTGCATTGATGGGTTCAAACATGCAACGTCAAGCGGTACCGACTTTGAAAACAGAAAAACCATTAGTGGGTACGGGCATTGAACACTTAGTCGCAAAAGACTCAGGTGTGACCGTTGTTGCTAAGCGTGGTGGTATTGTTGACTATGTTGATGCCTCACGTATTGTTGTGCGAGCGAATGAAGAAGAAACAGAAGGCAGTACGGGTGTTGATATTTATGGTTTAACTAAATATATCCGCACTAACCAAGATACTTGTATCAACCAGCGTCCCTTAGTACAAAAGGGCGATCCCATTGAAAAGGCAGACGTATTGGCAGATGGTCAATCGACTGATACAGGTGAACTAGCACTCGGACAAAATCTTTTAGTCGCTTTTATGCCTTGGAATGGATACAACTTCGAAGACTCTATTCTTATTTCAGAACGCGTTGTGCAAGAAGATCGTTTTACCAGTATTCATATTGAAGAACTAACTTGCGTTGCGCGTGATACCAAATTAGGCCCTGAAGAAATCACAGGTGATATTCCTAATGTGAGTGAAAGTGCGCTTTCCAAGTTGGATGAATGCGGTATTGTTTACATTGGAGCAGAAGTTGATTCAGGCGATATTTTAGTGGGTAAAGTGACACCCAAGGGTGAAACGCAATTAACGCCAGAAGAAAAATTACTTCGCGCCATCTTTGGTGAAAAAGCCTCTGATGTTAAAGATACTTCATTACGTGTGCCAACCGGTATGGAAGGTACTGTGATCGACGTGCAAGTTTTCACACGTGAAGGTGTGAAAAAAGATGCGCGTGTACTTGAAATAGAAAAAAATGAATTAGCCAAAGTACGTCAAGACTTAAGTGATGAAATGCGTATTAAAGAAAATGATATTTTCTTGCGTATGGAAAAATTATTGCTTAATCGCGTTGCAGAAGGCGGTCCCAATAAATTAAAGAAAGGCTCCAAAATTACTAAGGCTTATCTCACTGAACTGGCGCGTGAAAAATGGTTTGAGATTAATTTGAAAGATGCCTCTTCAAGTAAACATTTAGAAAGTGCATCCAAACAACTCAAGAAAATTCGCCTAGATTTTGAAAAGGCCTATGAAGCTAAGCGTCAGAAAATCACCCAGAGTGATGATTTGGCACCAGGCGTATTGAAGATTGTCAAAGTTTACTTAGCTGTTAAGCGTCGTGTGCAGCCAGGCGATAAGATGGCTGGCCGTCATGGTAATAAAGGTGTTATTTCCATGATTGTTCCTATCGAAGATATGCCCTATCTTGCTGATGGTACACCGGTTGATATTGTTCTTAATCCCTTGGGCGTACCTTCTCGTATGAACATCGGTCAAGTGTTGGAAACACACTTGGGTTGGGCATCAAAAGAATTGGGACGCAAGGTTGGCAAAATGATCGATACCCATCAATCATC
Source organism: Gammaproteobacteria bacterium (assembly GCA_013287745.1). Classification (GTDB taxonomy): domain Bacteria; phylum Pseudomonadota; class Gammaproteobacteria; order DSM-16500; family DSM-16500; genus Aquicella. Next base: position 41,697 of record JABDDF010000004.1, on the reverse strand, counting down.
TAAAAACATACGTCAATTTTTAAATTCTATCTATAGCGTTGGCAAGCATAAAGAAAGCCTCACCAGTTTGAATGATACGGAGTTGCTGACCTTAGCAAATAATTTGCGTGAAGGTGTGCCCTTTGCAACACCTGTATTTGATGGCGCTAATGAAGAAGAAATCAAGAGCATGTTACGTTTGGCTGATTTGCCAGAAGCGGGTCAGGCAGTTTTGCATGATGGCCGTACCGGCATCGCATTTGATCGACCCGTGACAGTAGGTTACATGTACATCATGAAACTGAATCACTTGGTGGACGATAAGATGCATGCGCGTTCCACGGGTTCTTATAGTTTAGTGACGCAGCAGCCTCTTGGCGGTAAAGCGCAATTCGGTGGTCAGCGTTTTGGTGAAATGGAAGTCTGGGCACTTGAAGCCTATGGCGCTGCTTACACCTTGCAAGAAATGTTGACGGTGAAGTCAGACGATGTCTCGGGTCGTACCAAGATGTACAAAAACATTGTTGATAGCGAACACTATATGGAATCCAGTATGCCAGAAGCATTTAACGTACTGATTAAAGAAATTCGTTCGTTAGCGATCAATATTGATTTTGAATAAATAGCGAGGATATTCCCGCGTATTTAGCGGGAATTCCTGGAAAGAGCATAACTTAATAGTTGTAAAAATATTTATTGAGGGGGTTTATCTTGAAAGATTTACTAAATCTGGTTAAGCAGCCAAGTCAACCACAAGAGTTTGACCTCATTCGTATTGGACTTGCTTCGCCTGACATGATTCGCTCATGGTCATTTGGCGAAGTAAAAAAGCCTGAAACGATTAATTATCGTACCTTTAAGCCAGAAAGAGACGGGCTTTTTTGTGCTAAAATTTTTGGTCCGATTAAAGACTATGAATGCTTGTGCGGCAAGTATAAACGCTTAAAACATCGTGGCGTGGTATGCGAAAAATGCGGCGTGGAAGTCACGCTATCTCGTGTACGTCGTGATCGCATGGGCCATATTGAATTAGCAAGTCCTGTTGCGCATATTTGGTTTTTGCGCTCGCTGCCATCACGTATTGGTTTGATGTTAGATATGACTTTGCGTGATCTTGAACGCGTACTTTATTTTGAAGCCTATGTGGTCATCGATCCTGGTATGACTCAACTTGAGAAAGGACAATTACTTTCTGAAGAAGCTTATTATGATGCGATTGAAGAATATGGTGATGAATTTGAAGCACGCATGGGAGCTGATGCGATTCAAGAATTATTGCGCGCTATTAATCTTGAAATAGAAGTACCGCGCATACGTGATGAACTTCTCAAGACCAGTTCAGAAGCCAGACATAAAAAATTATCTAAACGCTTAAAGTTAATGGAAGCATTTTTATCTTCTGGTAATAAACCTGAGTGGATGATTTTAACGGTATTGCCTGTATTGCCGCCTGATCTCAGACCATTAGTGCCCTTAGATGGCGGCCGTTTTGCAACCTCTGATTTGAATGATTTATATCGTCGAGTCATCAACAGAAATAATCGATTGAAGAGATTGCTTGATCTGAATGCGCCAGACATCATCGTGCGTAATGAAAAACGTATGCTGCAAGAATCTGTCGATGCCTTGTTAGACAATGGTCGTCGTGGTCGAGCAATTACCGGTTCAAATAAACGACCGCTTAAATCATTGGCTGATATGATCAAAGGTAAGCAAGGTCGTTTCCGTCAAAATTTATTAGGTAAACGTGTCGATTATTCTGGTCGTTCTGTCATTGTGGTGGGCCCTACTTTGCGTTTGCATCAGTGTGGATTACCGAAAAAAATGGCCTTGGAATTATTCAAACCATTTATTTACAGTCGTTTGCAAATGCTGGATTTAGCTTCCACCATTAAAGCAGCAAAGAAAATGGTTGAACGCGAAGAACCAGAAGTTTGGGATGTGTTAGAAGAAGTGATTCGCGAACATCCCGTCATGTTAAACCGTGCGCCAACCTTGCATCGTTTAGGTATTCAAGCATTCGAACCCTTGCTAATCGAAGGTAAGGCAATTCAATTGCATCCCTTGGTTTGTACAGCCTATAACGCTGACTTCGACGGTGACCAAATGGCAGTCCATGTTCCCTTGTCATTAGAATCACAATTGGAAGCACGTTCATTAATGATGTCTACCAATAATGTGCTATCACCTGCAAATGGTGAACCCATTATCGTTCCGACCAAGGACGTTGTATTAGGTCTTTATTATTTAACACGTACACGTGTGAATGCGCGCGGCGAAGGTATGATTTTTGCTGATGTTGAAGAAGTTCATCGCGCCTATGAAAGCGACAGTGTGGAACTTCATACAAAAATTAAAGCTCGTATTAAAGAATATCCACGTGATGAGAAGACAGGCGAATTTATAGAGCGTATTCGCTTTGTCGAAACCACCGTGGGGCGTGCTATTTTATCTGAATTGTTACCAAAGGGTTTATCATTCGATTTGGTCAATTGCACGATGAATAAGCAAACTATTACTAGTTTGATCGATGCTTCTTATCGTCAAGTGGGATTAAAAGCGACTGTTATTTTTGCAGATCACTTGATGTATTCAGGATTCCATTATGCCACACGTTCTGGCTTGTCCATTGGCGTCAATGACTTAGTTGTTCCTAAGAAAAAATCTGGCATTATCGAGCAAGCAGAAGAAGAAGTACGAAAAATTCAAGCACAATTCTCATCTGGTTTGGTCACGCAGGGTGAACGTTACAATAAAGTTGTTGATATTTGGTCCCGTACCAATGATCTTGTTGCTCAAGCGATGATGGAAGAACTTTCCAGTGAACAAGTCAAAGATAAAGAAGGTGCTAAGGTCAAGCAAGAGTCATTCAATTCCATTTACATGATGGCAGATTCTGGTGCGCGAGGTTCAGCCGCACAGATTCGTCAGTTAGCGGGTATGCGTGGTTTGATGACCAAACCGGATGGCACCATTATCGAAACACCCATTACTGCGAATTTCCGTGAAGGATTAAATGTGTTGCAATACTTTATTTCTACACACGGTGCGCGTAAGGGTCTTGCTGATACTGCATTAAAAACAGCAAATTCAGGCTATCTCACACGCCGCTTAGTGGATGTGGCACAAGACTTAGTTATTACTGAAGAAGATTGCGGTACGACACAAGGTATTTTATTGACGCCGCTAATTGAAGGCGGTGATGTGGTTGAACCCTTGCATGAACGTGTGCTGGGTCGTGTTACGGTTGATGATATTTACGATCCTAAGTCTAATGATGTGATTATTCCACAAGGTACCTTGCTAGATGAAAAGTGGATCAAGAAATTAGAAGACGTCACGATTGATCAAGTTTATGTGCGAACAGCAATTGCCTGTGAATCACGTTTTGGTCTTTGTGCTGCTTGCTATGGTCGAGATTTAGCGCGTGGACATCGTGTGAATATTGGTGAGGCAGTTGGTGTGATTGCAGCGCAATCCATTGGTGAACCAGGTACACAGCTCACCATGAGAACCTTCCACATCGGTGGAGCGGCATCGCGAACGACAGCGGTTAATAACGTGCAAGTGAAGTTCCCCGGTCGAGGCAAATTGCATAACGTCAAACTGATTGAACGTGAAAATGGCAAATTTATTGTTGCTTCTCGTTCTGGTATGTTAGCGGTGCAAGATGACCATGGACGTGAACGTGAACGCTATAAAATTCCCTATGGGGCAGAGTTATCAGTCAAGGATGGCTCAACAGTAGAAGCTGGACAGATCGTTGCAAATTGGGATCCGCATAGTCACCCTGTTATCACTGAAGTTGCAGGTCGTATTAAATTCATCGATTTAATCGATGGTATTACCATGCATCGTCAAACTGATGAATTAACAGGTTTGACTAGTATCGTTGTGACAGATCAAAAGCAACGTGGTTCTAGTGGTAAAGAATTAAAACCAATGATTAAAGTTGTTGATGACAAGGGTGAAGACATCTTCCTTGGCGGTACAAATTTAATCGCGCAATATTTCTTACCCGCCGATGCCATTGTCAACTTTGAAGATGGTGCTAAAGTGAAAATGGGTGACGTGCTTGCACGTATCCCGCAAGAAACATCTAAAACGCGCGATATCACCGGTGGTTTACCACGTGTTGCAGACTTGTTCGAAGCACGCCGACCCAAGGATTCAGCGGTATTAGCTGAAATTTCAGGTGTGGTCAGCTTCGGTAAAGAAACCAAGGGTAAACGCCGCTTGATGATTACTTCATCTAGTGGTGATGTGCACGAAGAATTGATTCCTAAGTGGCGTCATATCAATGTGTTTGAAGGTGAACATATTGAACAAGGTGAAGTCTTGGTGGAAGGTGCATTGAATCCGCATGATGTGCTGCGTTTATTAGGCGTGAATGCATTGGCAAATTATCTTGTTAATGAAATTCAAGATGTCTATCGTCTGCAAGGTGTAAGAATTAACGATAAGCACATTGAAGTGATCATTCGACAAATGTTACGCAAGTTAATTATCGCAGATCCGGGCGATACTAACTTCATTAAAGGCGAACAAGTGGAAGCTAGTGCGCTGCGTGAAGATAATCGTCGTCTTGTTAAAGAGAAAAAGATTCCGGCGCGTTGCGATCACGTTTTATTAGGGATCACAAAAGCATCTCTTTCAACGGAATCCTTTATCTCAGCTGCCTCCTTCCAAGAGACAACACGTGTATTAACGGAAGCGGCAGTTAATGGCAAAATGGATGAATTAAGAGGCTTAAAGGAAAACGTGATTGTTGGCCGATTAGTGCCTGCAGGAACGGGCTTGAACTACCATCTGGATCGCCAAGGTGTACCCGCATCTGGGCAGAAAGAGGAAGTTAAGCACGCTGAAAAGTAAAAAAAGTAAAATATTATCAACAAATCCTTGACATAAAAGGCTTTGCTTTCTTAGAATCGCGCCTCTCCTTTAAAATTAGGAGAGCGTGCGCGGTTCCGGTGTCTTGGATGAATGTAAGACGAACGTTTTGATTTAAATGAATTTATAGGGTTGGAGAGGATTAAATGCCAACGATTAATCAGTTAGTACGTAGTGGCAGATCATTAAAGGCTGTTAAGTCAAAGGTGCCCGCTTTAGCACGCTGTCCGCAGAAACGCGGTGTTTGTACACGTGTCTATACAACGACGCCTAAAAAGCCAAATTCGGCATTACGGAAGGTTGCACGTATCCGTTTAACCAATGGGCATGAAGTAACGGCCTATATCCCTGGTGAAGGGCATAACTTGCAGGAACACTCTGTGGTTATGATCAGAGGCGGTCGTGTGAAAGATTTACCAGGTGTTCGTTATCACATTGTGCGTGGTAGCTTGGATACAGCAGGTGTTGATGCTCGACGTAAAGGTCGGTCCAAGTATGGTGCGAAGAAACCGAAGCAATAATTAAATAAATTTTCTCAAGTTGTAAAGGTGGGAACAAGCAATGCCAAGAAGAAAAGCTGCGATTAAACGTGAAGTGTTACCTGATCCTCTTTACAGTAGTGATGAGGTGTCTAAATTCATCAATATTGTGATGCGAGCAGGTAAAAAATCTATCGCGGAAAAGATAGTCTATAACGCATTAAGCATGCTGACAGATCGTCTCAAAAAAGATCAAAAAAGTGATGAAGATGGCGATGCTAAAGGTGGCAAGGGCGGCAAGGGTGGTAAAACAAGTTCTGCTGCGCCAACTGCTGTCAAGTTAAGTAAAAATCGCGAACATACGCATGAAGAAGTATTAGATAGTTTACATAGAGCATTAGGTAATGTTGCTCCAACCGTTGAAGTGAAATCACGTCGTGTTGGCGGGGCAACCTATCAAGTTCCTATTGAAGTTGATTCCAATCGCGGTATTGCTTTGGCAATGCGTTGGGTTGTCGATGCTGCTAAAAGTCGTTCAGAAAAAACAATGGCGCTTCGTTTGGCAGCGGAATTACACGAGGCTTATTTAGGCCGTGGCGGCGCTATTAAAACACGTGATGATGTACATCGCACTGCAAAAGCCAATCAGGCATTTGCTCACTATCGTTGGTAAGGTTGAGGTGAATTGTGGCTAGAGTAGCACCCATTGAGAGATATCGAAATATAGGCATTATGGCCCATATTGACGCCGGTAAAACGACAACAACCGAGCGGGTTCTTTACTATACTGGCGTTTCCCATAAGTTGGGTGAGGTTCATGAAGGTACGGCAACCATGGACTGGATGGAGCAAGAACAAGAGCGTGGTATTACCATTACTTCCGCTGCTACCACCTGTTATTGGGATGGGATGGCGAAAAATTTCCCCAGACATCGTATTAATATTATTGATACGCCAGGCCACGTTGACTTCACCATTGAAGTCGAACGTTCTTTGCGCGTATTAGACGCTGCTTGTACAGTACTTTGCGCAGTCGGTGGTGTAGAGCCGCAAACTGAAACCGTATGGCGCCAAGCAAATCGCTATGGTGTGCCACGAATTTGTTTTGTGAATAAAATGGATCGTATCGGCGCAGATTTTTTGCGTGTGGTTGATCAAGTTCGTAAAAAATTAGCGGGTAATCCCGTTCCTATTCAATATCCCATTGGCGCTGAAGATAAATTCGAAGGCGTGGTTGATTTAGTTAAAATGAAAGCTATTTATTGGGATGAAAAAACACAAGGTAATACCTTTGAAGAACGTGAGATCCCGGCTGAACTTCTCGATGTATGCAAGGAATATCGTGATTCGATGATTGAAGCGGCTGCAGAAGCATCTGATGAGTTAATGAATAAATATTTAGAAACAGGCGAACTATCTCAAGATGAAATTAAGCAAGGTTTACGTATCCGTACCTTGAAGAATGAAATTGTTCCAATACTGTGTGGTTCTGCCTTCAAAAATAAAGGCGTGCAAGCCATGCTTGATGCGGTTATTGAATATCTTCCATCGCCGCTCGATGTGCCTGCAATTAAAGGCCATTTGAATGATGCTGCTGAAACATTGGCAGAAAGGCATCCATCAGATGCTGAGCCTTTTTCTGCTCTTGCATTTAAAATTGCAACGGATCCCTACGTTGGTACCCTAACTTATTTTCGTGTTTATTCGGGTGTTTTGCGTTCAGGCGACACAATTTATAATCCGGTCAAAGATCGTGAAGAACGTATTGGTCGTTTATTGCAGATGCATGCTAATGAGCGGACTGAAATTAAAGAAGTTTATGCGGGAGATATTGCTGCCGCCATAGGCTTAAAACAAGTAACCACAGGTGATACCTTATGCGATGAAGATAAGGTCATTATTTTAGAAAGAATGCTATTCCCTGAGCCTGTTATTTTTGTTGCAGTAGAACCCAAAACTAAGGCTGACCAAGAAAAGATGGGTATTGCCCTGGGTAAACTGGCTCAAGAAGATCCCTCATTCCGCGTTCGTAGTGATGAAGAATCAGGTCAGACTATTATCGCAGGTATGGGCGAGCTTCATCTTGAAATCATTGTTGACCGTATGAAGCGTGAGTTTGGTGTGGAAGCAAATGTGGGTAAACCGCAGGTTGCTTATCGTGAGACAATCCGCAGCACGATTGATCAAGAAGGTAAATATGTTCGTCAATCTGGCGGTCGTGGCCAATACGGCCATGTTTGGATTAAAATTGAGCCGCAACAAGCTGGTAAAGGTTATGAATTCGAGAATGCTATTGTTGGCGGTGCAATTCCTAGAGAATACATACCGGCTGTTGATAAGGGTATTCAAGAGCAAATGCAAAATGGTGTGATTGCAGGTTATCCTGTGGTGGATGTGAAGGTAACGCTGTATGATGGCTCCTACCATGATGTTGACTCAAGTGAAATGGCGTTTAAAATTGCTGGTTCCATGGCATTTAAAGAAGGTGCAAAACGTGCTAAGCCTGTGATTTTAGAGCCAATTATGAAAGTTGAAGCGGTAACCCCCGAAGAATTTATGGGGGATGTAATGGGTGACCTTAATAGACGTCGTGGTATTTTACAAGGCATTGATGACTCACCATCCGGCAAATTAATTCACGCCGAAGTTCCATTGTCTGAAATGTTTGGATATGCAACGGACCTAAGGTCTATGTCACAGGGACGCGCAACCTACTCCATGGAGTTTGCAAAGTATAACGAATTACCAGCCAATATAACTGAGCAAATTGTTGATAAAAACTCAAAGTAGGCTTTCGTACTAATTCAAAGTAAAAGTGTTTATAGAGAGAGGAATATAAGAATGAGCAAGCAAGTATTTGAGCGGACGAAGCCGCACGTAAATGTTGGCACAATAGGTCACGTAGACCATGGTAAGACGACATTAACCGCAGCATTGACGAGCATATTAGCAAAGAAATTTGGTGGAGAAGCGAGAGCCTATGACCAAATTGACAATGCGCCGGAAGAAAAAGCGCGTGGTATTACGATCGCAACCTCGCATGTTGAATACCAATCAGCGAATCGACACTATGCCCACGTTGACTGTCCAGGCCACGCAGATTATGTGAAGAACATGATCACAGGCGCAGCCCAGATGGATGGCGCAATATTAGTGGTGTCAGCGGCCGATGGCCCCATGCCGCAAACCAGAGAACATATCTTGTTAGCACGTCAAGTCGGTGTGCCCTATATTGTGGTGTATTTGAATAAGGCAGACATGGTAGATGACAAAGAACTACTCGAATTAGTTGAAATGGAAGTAAGAGATTTATTGACGCAATATCAATTTCCAGGCGACAAGACGCCCATTGTTGTTGGCAGTGCCTTGAAAGCCTTGGAAGGTGATCAAAGTGAAATAGGCGAGCCATCGATATTCAAGTTAATCGATGTGATGGACGACTATATTCCGATTCCAGACAGACCCATTGACCAACCTTTTTTATTGCCAATTGAAGATGTATTTTCAATTTCAGGCCGAGGCACCGTGGTGACAGGCCGAGTAGAGAGAGGAATTGTGAAAGTCGGTGAAGAATTAGAAATTGTAGGCTTGAAACCGACGACGAAGACAATTTGTACGGGTGTAGAAATGTTTCGTAAGTTGTTGGATGAAGGTCGAGCAGGCGATAACGTAGGTGTATTATTGCGTGGCACGAAGAGAGAAGAAGTTGAACGTGGACAAGTACTAGCAAAGCCAGGTAGTATAACGCCCCACACGAAGTTTGAGTCAGAAGTATACATTTTGTCGAAAGAAGAAGGTGGAAGACATACACCATTTTTCAAGGGTTATAGACCGCAATTTTACTTCAGAACGACAGATGTGACGGGAGAAGTGCAGTTACCGGAAGGGGTAGAGATGGTGATGCCAGGCGATAACATCAAGATGGTTATCACATTAATAGCGCCGGTGGCGATGGAAGAAGGATTGCGATTTGCAATTCGCGAAGGTGGCCGTACGGTCGGTGCTGGTGTCGTTGCGAAAGT
>JABDDF010000004.1:0-32227 GCA_013287745.1 Gammaproteobacteria bacterium | reverse complement strand
ATCACATTAATAGCGCCGGTGGCGATGGAAGAAGGATTGCGATTTGCAATTCGCGAAGGTGGCCGTACGGTCGGTGCTGGTGTCGTTGCGAAAGTAGTAGAGTAATCAAGCCATGACAATTGGAAGAAAGAGTCAAAGAATTCGCATTCGGTTAAAGTCTTTTGATCATCGATTGATTGATAAATCAACTAAAGAAATCGTTGATACAGCAAAGCGAACAGGCGCGCAAGTTCGTGGGCCTATTCCGCTACCAACGCGAATTGAACGTTATACCATTTGTATTTCGCCAAATGCAGATAAAAGCGCGCGTGATCAATATGAATTACGCACACATAAGCGAGTGGTTGATATCAATCGTCCTACTGAAAAGACAATTGATGCGCTCATGAAGCTTGATCTTGCAGCTGGTGTAGATGTGCAAATCAGTGTTGACGCGGAAGACTAATCATTGCAAATGATTAATTAAAAGAATCATAACGCCACATCTCATTTTCTCCTTTGAAAGTGAGATTGGGTGAGGGTAGCAAAAATGACAATAGGTTTAGTGGGTAAAAAATGCGGAATGACACGTGTCTTTACGGAAGACGGTGTTGCTATTCCTGTCACTGTGATTGAAGTGCAGCCTAATCGGATTGTGCAGTTAAAAACAATAGCAGATGATGGTTATGCAGCAGTGCAAGTAACGACAGGTGCTGTAAAGCGCTCTCGTTTAATAAAACCAAGAGCTGGGCATTTTGCCAAGGCAGGTGTAGAGCCTGGCAGTCAATTACATGAATTTCGACCTGAAAATATAAGCGAAATCGCAGAATTTACAGTGGGTTCAGAATTGAAAGTGGATCGTTTCATTGTGGGACAATACGTCGATGTGAGCGGCATAACAAAAGGTAAGGGTTATGCTGGTACGATTAAGCGGCATCATTTCCACTCACAAGATAACTCGCATGGTAATTCAGTATCACATCGCACACCGGGTTCTATCGGTCAACGACAATCGCCTGGTAAGGTCTTCAAAGGCAAGAAAATGTCTGGACATTTGGGCAATGTGAAGCGAACAATTTTATCGCAGCAAGTCGTACGTATCGATACAGAGCGAAATCTCGTGTTGGTGAAAGGCGCGATACCTGGTGCAATTAATGGGTACGTTGTTATTCGCCCAGCTGTCAAAAAGAAGAGTGCTTGAGGAGAGGGCGATGGAACTAATATTAGCGAATTCAAAAAAGAAACTCGAACTAGCCGACAATGTATTTGCTTGTGAATTTAACGAAGCACTTATACATCAGGTTGTTACAGCCTACATGGCTGGTGGTCGAGCAGGGACTAAGGCACAGAAAACACGTGCGGAAGTAAGTGGTGGTGGCGCCAAGCCTTGGCGTCAAAAAGGAACAGGTCAAGCTCGAGCGGGTACTATTCGCAGTCCAATTTGGCGTAAAGGTGGTATTACCTTTGCTGCAAAACCGAGATCGTATAAACAGAAAGTTAATAAGAAGATGTTTAAAGGTGCCTTACGATCTATATTTTCTGAATTAATTCGACAAGATAGAATGCATATCGTTGAATCATTTCAGATAGATGAACCAAAGACAAAAGCTTTATTAAAAAAGTTAGACACGATGCAGCTTGATCAGAACGTATTAATTGTTTCAGATGCCATCGATGAAAAATTATATTTGGCTGCGCGAAATTTACCGCATACAACTGTTCTTGATGCAGTATCAGTGTCAGCTGATCCAGTAAGCCTTGTTAGAGCAGAAAAAGTTATTATCACAGAAGCTGCGATTAAAGAAATTGAGGGGTTGCTGAAATGAACATGAACCAGGAACGTCTATTAAAAGTTATTTTAGCACCGCATCTTTCTGAAAAAGCGGCTATTGGGATGGAAAAAAATAATTTCTATGTTTTTCATGTGATTGATTCAGCAACAAAATCTGAAGTATCGGATGCAGTTGAGTTTGTGTTCAATACAAAAGTAAAGTCTGTACGGATTGTTAATGTAAAGCCTAAAGAAAAAATGTTTCGTGGTAGGAAGGGTCAGCGCAAAGCTTGGAAAAAGGCTTATGTTACTTTGCAGACAGATCAAAAAATTGATTTAATCGGAGCGCAATAATATTAGTAAAAAAACAGTAAAATAACAAATTTTAATAGTTTTTCCTGTTTTTTTCTTACTGTTTTCATTATAATGGCGTCCCTTTACAGATTTGATAAGTATAGAAATTAACTCACTTTGATGAAAAATTAATTTCGAGATTGAGGATAATATGGCAATTGTTAAGCTTTCACCGACATCGCCGGGGCAGAGATTTACCATTAAGGTGGTTAATCCAGACTTACATAAAGGTCAACCCCATGCAGCGCTGGTAGTAAAAAAATCCAAGACTGGTGGTAGAAATAACCAGGGTAGAATTACATGCAGACATATTGGCGGCGGTCATAAACAAAAATATCGTATCGTTGATTTTAAGCGCGACAAAGACGGTATTTCTGCCATTGTTGAGCGTTTGGAATATGATCCAAATCGAAGTGCATTCATTGCATTATTACTCTATGCAGATGGTGAAAGACGCTATATCATTGCGCCTCATGGTTTGAAGACAGGTGATACAGTTGTATCAGGAAAAGAGGCAGCGATTAAAGTAGGTAACTGCTTACCGCTGGTAAATATACCAGTTGGTTCGGTCATACATTGCATTGAGATGCAAGTAGGCGGTGGTGCCAAAATTGCACGTAGTGCAGGTGCATCAGTACAGTTAATTGCACGTGAAGGCGCCTATGCAACCTTGCGTCTACGTTCAGGTGAGATGAGAAAAGTATTAGCTGAATGTCGTGCAGTCGTTGGTGAGGTCAGTAATTCTGAACATAATTTGCGATGCTTGGGTAAGGCTGGTGCTAAACGACATCGTGGCATTCGTCCTACAGTTAGAGGTACGGCAATGAATCCTATCGATCACCCGCATGGTGGTGGTGAAGGTAGAACAAAGGGTGGTAGACATCCTGTTAGTCCTTGGGGTTTGCCAACCAAAGGTTATAAGACTCGTAGAAACAAACGCACTGCTAAGTTTATCGTACGAAGCAGTAATGATAAGAGAAATTAATCAATCAATTAATTAATTTATGTATGAGGTGTTAGCGTGCCACGTTCAATTAAAAAGGGACCATTTGTAGATAATCACCTACTAGAAAAAGTTGAGAAAGCCGTTGCCGGAAGTGATAAGAGACCAATAAAAACTTGGTCTAGACGGTCGATGGTTGTTCCTGAAATGGTTGGTTTAACGATAGCAATCCATAATGGCAGATTGCATGTACCAGTCTACATCACTGAAAATATGGTTGGTTACAAGCTTGGTGAGTTTGCTGCAACTCGAACCTTTCGTGGACATTCTGGCGATCGAAAGGCAAAAGAAGCAGAGAAGGCAGCAGCAGCTTCAGCAGAGTAAGCCGCCTGTTTAATGTGAATATTAGAGGGTTTGAAGAATGGAAGTTGCAGCAAAATTAAAATATGCAAGATTATCGCCGCAAAAATGTCGGTTGATCTGCGATCTGGTACGTGGTTTGCCAGTTGATCGTGCTTTGGATATTTTGAAATTTAGTCCAAAGCGAGCAGCAGCAGTAGTGAAAAAAGTGCTTGATTCAGCTATTGCTAATGCTGAGCATAATTTTGGTATAGATATTGATGAGTTGAAAGTCACCAAGATTTTTGCTGATCAAGGTTCCACATATAAACGTATGCAAGCAAGAGCAAAAGGACGTGGCACACGTATATTAAAGCCTACCTGCCATGTCACTGTCATTGTATCGGATGAGGAGTAAGCGGTAATGGGACAAAAAGTAAATCCAGTCGGCATTCGTTTAGGTATTGTTAAAGACTGGGCATCTAGATGGTATGCCTCTTCAAAAGAATTTTCGGATACATTGTGTGCAGATCTCAAAGTAAGAGAATATCTACAAAAAAGATTGTCACAAGCAGGTATTAGCCGTATCCAGATTGATCGACCAGCTCGTAATGCGCGTGTGACGATTCATTCAGCAAGACCTGGCGTCATCATTGGTAAAAGTGGAAAAGAAGTTGAAAATTTACGAGACGAAATAAGCAAAATTGTTAATGTGCCTGTTCATGTCAGCATAGAAGAAGTGCGTAAACCAGAATTGGATGCGCGTTTGGTTGCTGAATCAGTCGCTCAGCAATTAGAAAGACGAATTATGTTTAGGCGTGCAATGAAGCGCGCTGTTACGACAGCTCTTCGCTCAGGTGCATTAGGTATCAAAATTAGTGTTAGCGGTCGCTTAGGTGGTTCGGAAATTGCACGTACAGAATGGTATCGAGAAGGACGAGTGCCTTTACATACCTTCCGTGCTGATATCGATTATGCATTAGCTGAGGCTTATACCACTTATGGTGTGATTGGTGTCAAAGTGTGGATCTTCAAGGGCGAGGTTTTGGGTGATAAAACCAGCCAGTCTGAGGGTAGTGAAAAACCCGCTAAGCAGGAGAAATAATTAATGTTACAGCCTAAGCGTACAAAATATCGTAAGCAATTTAAGGGCAGAAACCGTGGTATTGCAACTCGCGGCACTAAGGTTAGTTATGGTGAGTATGCACTTAAGACATTAGAACATGGTCAAATTACAGCTCGACAATTAGAAGCTGCAAGACGTGCTATGTCACGTCACATTAAACGTGGCGGTAAGGTTTGGATTCGTATTTTTCCAGATAAACCTATCACAAAGAAGCCCTTAGAAGTAAGGCAGGGTTCTGGTAAAGGTAATGTTGAATACTGGGTTGCATTAGTTCAGCCTGGTCGTGTGATGTTTGAAATTGAAGGTGTTGATGAAAGTTTAGCGCGCGAAGCCCTAGGTTTGGCTGCAGCTAAATTACCTGTCAAAACGATATTTGTAGCGCGGACGATAATGTAATGAATGCCAGTGAAATTAGAGAAAAAAGTATTACTGAGTTAACGAGCGAATTACAAGCTTTGTTGAAAGAACAAGTTAACTTGAGAATGCAAAAAGGTGTTGGTCAATCACCTAAGTCTCATTTATTTAAACAAGTTAGAGCTAAAATAGCTCGAATTAAGACAATTTTACATGAGAAAGGTTAAGCGTATGACGGAACAAAATGAAATAGCTAGCAATGATTCACAGCGTACCATCATGGGTAAAGTTGTTAGTAATAAGATGAACAAGACCATCGTGGTGCAAGTTGAGCGTAAGGTCAAACATCCGTTGTACGGCAAGTATGTGCGTCGGTTTTCTAAAATGTACGCTCATGATGAAGATAACACCTGCCAAATGGGTGATCTTGTTGTAATTAAACAAACTAGACCCTTATCCAAGACGAAACGTTGGAAATTGGTAGAGATTGTTAAAAGGGATGTACAGCAATAACGACTAGAGGGCGAGTGAGTAGCAAATCTTAGCGCGAATATGTGTGAAAGGGTAGGGCTGCTTTTGCTTGGTAAATTTAAGATCAGCCTGTTTTATAAACAGAGAAATATCTTAATACTCACATAACTAGCTCATTTTTTATGAGTGATCTAATGTAAAAGATGTTGTGTTAAGCTTTTCTTTTTATTTAAACATGATAATATTGGCGGGCTCAAAAAGCTTGGTCAACAGTGAAGTTGGAGTAAGGCATGATTCAAATGCGAACAATGCTCGATGTGGCTGATAACAGCGGTGCACGTCGTGTCATGTGTATAAAAGTTTTAGGTGGAACTAGACGCCGTTATGCGGGTATTGGTGATGTCATTAAAGTTTCTATTAAAGAAGCGATACCTCGCGGAAAAGTAAAAAAAGGTGAAGTTCATAACGCTGTTATAGTTAGAACTAAAAAAGGTGTCAGAAGACCAGATGGTTCATTAATTCGGTTTGATGAAAATGCAGTTGTGTTGCTGAATGCACAATTACAACCAGTTGGAACACGTGTGTTTGGCCCTATCACAAGAGAATTACGTGGAGATAATTTTATGAAGATCATATCTTTAGCTCCAGAGGTCCTCTAGTTATTTGATTTAAAGAGAAGTTCACATGAATAAGATTAAAAAGGGTGATGAGGTTATCGTCATCACAGGAAAAGACAAGGGTAAAATAGGTAGCGTGCTATCAGTGATTGATAGCGGCGAGCGTTTGCTGGTTGATGGTATCAACGTTGCTAAGAAGCATGTTAAGGCTGATCCAAATGCAGGTCAGCAAGGTGGTGTTGTTGACAAATTCATGCCTATTCACCATTCAAATGTAATGGTCTACGAACCTAATGAGAAAAAAGGCAGTCGTGTAGGTATTCGTCAATTGAAAGATGGCCAACGTGTTCGTTTCTATAAAACGAGCGATCAACTTATAGATGTTAAAGAGTAAAAGGTGCAATATGGCGAGGTTACTCGAAGTTTACAGAAATGAAATTATAGCAAAATTGATGAAACAGTTTGCTTATGATTCAGTGATGGAAGTTCCCTATATTAAAAAAATTACCATCAATATGGGTGTTGGTGAAGCGGCGACGGATAAAAAGGTATTATTGTCTGCTATTGCTGATTTAGAAAAAATTGCAGGACAGAAAGTGGTATCAACGCTATCACGCAAATCGATAGCTGGATTTAAAATACGTGAAAACTGGCCTATTGGCTGCAAGGTAACTTTGCGTCGTACAAAAATGTATGAATTTTTAGATCGTCTGATCACAATTGCCTTACCTCGTGTACGTGATTTTCGTGGAATTAGTGCTCGTTCATTTGATGGCACAGGTAATTATAGTCTTGGCATTAAAGAGCAAATTGTATTTCCAGAAATTGAATATGACAAAATTGATGCAATGCGCGGTATGGATATTACCATAACAACGTCAGCGAGAACGAATAAAGAAGCATTTGCTCTCTTGCAGGCATTTAAATTTCCCTTTAGAGAGAAAGAAGTGAGTTAAGGAATATGGCTAAAAAATCTGTAAAAAACCGTAACAAAAACCGCAATGATCTGGTCAGTCGTTTTCGATCTAAGCGTGATGATTTAAGAAATGCTGTTAGTAATATTACTTTAAGTGATAAAGAACGTTGGGATGCAATGCTTAAATTACAAAAGCTTCCCCGCGATTCTAGTCCAAGTCGTAGACGTAATCGTTGTAAGTTGTGCGGAAGACCGCGTGCTTATAATCGCTTAACAGGCTTATGCCGATTACATATGCGAAGCGCGACGATCAGCGGTATGGTGCCGGGCATGCGTAAAGCAAGCTGGTAATATGAATAAATTTATATGCCATGAGTCATATAAATTAATGCGGTTGCGAAATGTAAAACGATAGAGGTAATTAAGATGTCAATGCAAGATCCAGTATCGGATATGCTAACATGCATACGGAACGCTCAGATGATGGGTATTCAAGAAATTTGTGTTCCTTATTCAAATGTAAAAAGTAATATTCTTAATGTATTAAAAGAAGAAGGCTTTATTGAAGATTTCTCAATTGTACAAACTGATAATAAAAAAGATATTCAAGTTACACTGAAATATTATCAAGGACGTGCAGTGATAGAAAAAATTAAACGTATTAGTAAGCCTTCTTTGCGTATTTATAGAGGTTACGATGACTTAGCTGTTGTTCGTGGCGGCTTTGGTATAACAATTGTTTCCACCCCAAGAGGCGTGATGTCAGACAAGGCAGCGCGTGCGCAAAAAGTGGGTGGTGAAGTCTTGTGCACGGTGGAGTAGGTAAGCATATGAAGACGTCTCGAATTGGAAGAAAACCTATCGCAATTCCATCTGGAGTTGAAGTAAAGATACAAGATTCAAAATTATCTGCCAAAGGTCCTAAGGGCCAGATAGTTGTTGAGCTGCATCCTTTTGTGAATGTCACAATGGAAGCTGGCGCGGTAAAAGTGCAACCAAATCAGCAGAATGATCCCAATGACAAGAATGCTGAAGTCATTACCGGTTCACGCGTCAAACTGAATAGATCGATTTCAGGTACTATTAGAGCCAATATTCATAATGCAATTCATGGTGTAGCACAAGGTTTTGAACGTAAGTTAATCTTGATCGGTGTGGGATATCGTGCTCAAGCTAAAGGCAAGGTATTGTCTCTAAGCTTAGGTTTTTCACACCCAACTGAATTTAAGGTGCCAGATGGTGTGACCATTGAAGCGCCAACACAAACTGAAATAGTGATTAAAGGCATCAATAAAGAATTAGTTGGCTTAGTTGCATCTCAAATTCGCAGTATTCGTCCACCGGAACCCTATAAAGGTAAAGGCGTACGCTATGCGGAAGAAGTTGTTGAGATTAAAGAAACAAAGAAAAAGTAATTAATATTGAGATTTTTGTATTTAATGCACTATCAAGTGTCAAATGTAGCGTTATAAAAATGTTTGGATATGAAAGTCCTTACTATTAACATGATTAAGGTGTAATGATGAACAAGAGATTATCAAGATTACGTAGATCAAAGCGTACACGCTTAAAGATACGTGACCTAGAAGCAACAAGATTATGTGTATATAAAACACCACGTCACATGTATGCGCAAGTGACAAGTGCTGATGGTGCTAAGACCTTAGTTTGTGCTTCTACGCTAGATAAAGAATTAAGAAAAACACTTAAGCAGACGGGTAATGTGGATGCTGCAAAAGAAGTAGGTAAGCTCATAGCAAAACGTGCGCTTGATGCAGGTATTAATCAAGTGGCATTTGATCGCTCTGGTTTTCCCTATCATGGGCGTGTAAAGGCGCTTGCTGAAGCGGCACGGGAAATAGGATTGGAATTTTAAGCTAATTTGAAGGTTAACAACATATGGCAAGTTTGGATCAAAGCACAGGTTATCTTGAGAAGCTTGTTGCTGTAGCGCGTAATGCAAAAGTAGTCAAGGGCGGTAAAATCTTTAGCTTTTCTGCAGTCACTGTTGTAGGTGATGGCAATGGCAGAATTGGTATTGGACGAGGCAAGGCACGCGAAGTGCCTGTTGCGATCCAAAAATCACTAGAGAATGCGCGTAAAAACATGCGACATGTGGTGTTAAAAGGCGGCACCATACATCATCAAGTTCTCGGTAAGCATGGTGCAACACGCGTATTTATGAAACCGGCTTCAGAAGGTACAGGTATTATCGCTGGTGGTGCAATGCGAGCTGTGTTTGAAGTCTTGGGTATTAAGAATGTGCTTGCTAAAATTGGTGGATCCACAAATCCAGTTAATGTGGTAAGAGCAACGCTTAACGCATTGTCCAGTATCACGCCGCCAGAGTGGATGGCTGCAAAACGCGGTAAAACGGTAGAAGAGTTGTTAGATTAACTTCAAATTTCACATGAAGTTTATAAAACAGAATTTAAATATCATTGTTTGAGGAATTGTAAAGATGCATCTCAATACTTTACAACCAGCACCAGGATCGAAGAAACAGTCTAAACGTTTAGGCCGTGGCATTGGCTCTGGTAAAGGTAAAACATGCGGTAAGGGCCATAAAGGTCAAAAGGCTAGAGCTGGCGGTTATCACAAGGTTGGATTTGAAGGCGGTCAAATGCCATTGCAGAGACGTATTCCTAAATCAGGTTTTCGTTCTAAGCAATCACTGTATCGTGAAGAAATATATTTATCCGACTTAAATAAACTTGAAGCGACTACCATTGATTTTGCAACCTTATTAGCTGAAGGTGTTATTCGATTCAACACCAAAGATGTTAAGGTTATTGGTTCAGGCGAAATAACTCGAGCTATCACCATTCGTGGCATTGCTGTTAGCGCTGGTGCGCGTAAAGCAATTGAAGCAGCCAAGGGTAAAATTGAGGCATAGTACATGGCAACCGGAAGGCAAAATGCAGGTGTAAAAAACACTGGTTTAACTGATTTAAAATATCGGCTCCTTTTTGTTTTACTTGCCATTATTGTGTTTCGGATAGGATCTTATATACCTGTACCAGGTTTAAATCCTTTACGCTTAGCTGAACTTTTTAACAACCAGCAAAACAATATCGTTGGTTTGTTTAATATGTTTTCTGGCGGTGCTTTAATGCGCTTTAGCGTATTTGCATTGGGGATCATGCCATACATTTCTGCATCTATTATTGTGCAGTTACTAACGGTACTATCACCGAGCCTGGCAGAGTTACGAAAAGAAGGTGAATCAGGTCAACGTAAAATTAATAAATATACACGCTATGGCACCTTAGTTTTATCTGCTTTTCAAGCAATTGGTGTATCAAAAATGCTTGTAGCGCACGGGGTTGCTATATCGCCTGGTCTGTCATTTTATATGACTTCTACCTTGACCTTGGTGACAGGCACGATGTTTTTAATGTGGTTGGGTGAGCAAGTAACAGAGCGCGGCATTGGAAATGGTATTTCCATGATTATCTTCGCTGGCATTGTGGCAGGATTACCCGCAGCATTAGGACGTACTTTAGAACAAGTTCGAGAAGGGCAATTGCAGGTTATTGTTCTCCTTCTATTGTTGGCGATTGTGATTGCAGTGGTTGCATTTGTCGTATTTATGGAACGTGGACAACGACGTATTACGATCAATTATGCAAGACGGATGCAAGGCGGCAAAATGTATTCTGCTCAAAGTACACATTTGCCCTTAAAAATTAATATGGCTGGTGTTATTCCGCCTATTTTTGCATCAAGTTTGATTCTTTTTCCTGCAACCTTGGCGCAATGGTTTGGTAATGCTAAAGGGATGGAGTGGCTTGGCACATTTACGGTGTCCTTACAACAAGGCCAGCCCTTACATATGCTATTGTTTAGTACGGGTATTATCTTTTTCTGTTTCTTTTATACGGCATTAGTGTTTAATCCAAAAGAAACAGCGGATAACTTGAAAAAATCGGGCGCATTTATACCAGGCATTCGACCCGGAGAGCAAACAGCTCGTTTTATTGATACTGTCATGACTCGATTAACACTCGTTGGCGCGATCTATGTTACACTCGTCTGCTTATTGCCCGAGTTCATGATAATGGCATGGAATGTACCCTTTAATTTTGGCGGTACTTCTTTGTTAATCATCGTGGTAGTGGTTATGGATTTTATGGCTCAGGTTCAGGCACATGTCATGTCTTTCCAATATGAGTCTTTATTAAAGAAAGCCAATTTGCGTGGTGGTAGTAGTTTGAGTACCCCTCGTTAATGCTAAAGTCAGCAGAAACTGCTAAAAATAGTCAAAAAAGAGGGTAACACCATGAAAGTTGGGGCGTCAGTAAAGAAAATATGCCGAAATTGCAAGGTCATTCTTCGAAATAAAGTCGTTAGAATTATATGCAGAGAAAAGCGTCACAAACAAAGACAAGGTTGATTTTTTTGTAATTCAATATTACACTCATGCACTTTTTGTATGTTTATCAAGTAAATTAGTTAGGAGTGAGGAATGGCAGCCCGTATTGCAGGCGTAATCATACCAATGCAGAAGCATGTCGTCATAGGGCTTACTGCAATATATGGTATTGGAAGAAACCGAGCTGAAGATATTTGTAATTCAGCTAAGGTAGATATCTCAAAGAAAGTAAAAGACTTAACAGAAGCTGAGCTAGAAGGTTTACGCGGTGAAATAGCTAAGTTTCGCGTTGAAGGTGATTTACGACGTGAAGTATCAATGAGTATTAAGCGCTTAGTTGAGCTTGGCACTTATCGTGGCTTGCGTCATAAACGCGGCTTACCAGTACGTGGCCAACGTACAAAAACAAATGCGCGTACACGCAAAGGCAAAAGAAAAGGCAAATAGAAGGCAAATAGAAGGGTGATGAGTACGATGGCAAATACACCATTAACAAATGATACAGCAGAAAAGAAAGTCGTATCTGCTGTGAATACAGCAGACGAAGCTGAGGGCGAAGGCGACTCCACATCAAGTGGTGACAAATCTTCGGGTAAATCCGGTGCGGGCGCTTCCACAGCTAAAGCGGGCACGACTAAGGGGCGTAAAAAAGTAAAGCGTCAAATTAGTGACGGTATTGCCCATATCTATTCGTCTTTTAACAACACCATTGTAACGATCACAGACGTTCAGGGTAATGCGGTAGCATGGACAAGTGCGGCGAATTGCGGTTATCGCGGCTCACGTAAATCTACGCCTTATGCGGCTCAAGAAGCGGCACAAAAAGCGGCGATTGCTGTCGTTGAAAACTATGGTATGAAGAATGTGCAAGTTCGTGTAAAAGGTCCTGGCCCAGGTAGAGAATCAGCAATTCGTGCATTGAATGCAGCAGGATTAAGAATTCTCTCTATTACTGATGTGACGGGGATTCCTTTCAATGGTTGCCGTGCCCCTAAAAAGAGACGAGTGTAATAGGAGATAATGAATGGCTCGCTACATAGGTCCTAAATGTAAGCTTTCCCGACGGGAAAAATATGATCTTTCGCTGAAAAGCGGCGTGAGATCTTTAGACTCTAAATGCAAATTTGATACTGCACCTGGTCAGCATGGTGCTAGACGTGGTCGTGAAACAGAACATGGCTTGCAATTACGCGAGAAGCAAAAAGTACGCCGCATATATGGCATTCTTGAGCGTCAATTTGAAAACTACTTTAAAAAAGCTACGCGTCTTAAGGGTTCAACTGGTGAAAACTTATTGAAGCTATTAGAACGTAGATTAGATAATGTGGTCTATCGTATGGGATTTGGTTCAACGCGTGCTGAAGCAAGACAATTAGTCAGTCATCGTTGCATCCTAGTGAATGGTAAGGTTGTTAATATACCATCCTACTTAGTCTCTCCTGGTGATATTGTCAGCGTGCGTGAAAAATCACGTACACAATTACGTATACAATCAGCATTGACACTTGCCCAAGCTAGACCGGCACCTGATTGGATGGAAGTTGATTCAACTACTTTTACAGGTACATTTAAAAATACACCTGATAGAAGCAGCTTACCGCCAGATATCAACGAACAGTTAATAGTGGAACTTTACTCTAAATAGTCAATCCTGGGATAGAGAGGTTGTTACATGCAAAATAATCCATTTGATTTTTTAACACCTCGTGAAATTGCTGTTGAAACTATTTCGCCATTTCATGCGAAAATTACCTTAGAACCGCTAGAACGTGGTTTTGGGCATACATTGGGAAATACGCTGCGTAGAATTTTGCTGTCATCTATGCCTGGCGCTGCGATTGTTGAAGCTAAAATTGATGGCGTATTACATGAGTACAGTGCTATACCTGGTGTACAAGAAGATGTTGTTGAAATACTGCTAAATTTAAAGGGTGTTTCGATCAGACTGCATGGCCGGCAAGACGTTACATTAAAGCTGAATAAGCAAACGCCTGGCCCTGTACTTGCGGGTGATATTGAGCAAGAACATGATGTGGAAATTGTAAATCCTAATCATGTGATTGCACATCTCAATGAGAATGGCTCACTTAGCATGACACTCAAAGTCATGCTTGGAAGAGGTTATCAACCTGCGGCTATTCGTGCTCGTAAGTCAGAGGGTAAGGCGATTATTGGGGCCTTGCATTTAGATGCGAGTTTTAGCCCTGTTCGTCGTGTAGCCTATACAGTTGAAAATGCTCGTGTTGAACAACGTACCGATTTAGATAAATTAGTCATTGATCTTGAAACTAATGGAACAGTCGATCCTGAAGAAGCCATTAGACGTTCAGCTACTATTCTTCAACAACAATTGGCTGCCTTTGTCGATCTTCAATCGGCTCCCCTAGCGCCGGAAAAGTTGTCAGGTGAAGATGCTATTAATCCTATTTATCATCGTCCAGTTGATGATTTGGAATTAACAGTGCGATCAGCAAATTGCTTGAAGGCTGAAAACATATTCTTTATTGGCGATTTAGTTCAACGCACAGAAGCTGATTTATTGAAGACACCTAATTTAGGCAAGAAGTCATTAACAGAAATTAAAAATGTATTGGCTGCGCATGGTCTAGCTTTAGGTACTAAAATTGATGGCTGGCGTGCTCCTTCATCTGCGCATGATCGCGATGAAAAATAGATAAGTCATTTTCTTAAAAGTTTTTTAGTTAAAAGGGTTTTTTTATGCGTCATGGTAATAGTGGTCGAGGATTAAGCCGTAACAGTAGTCATCGTAAAGCGATGTTTAAAAATATGATGGTATCTTTGTTACGTCATGAATTAATCAAAACAACCTTGCCTAAGGCAAAAGAATTGAGACGATTTTTTGAGCCCATGGTAACGCTAGGAAAGGAAGATACACTGCATAAACGTCGTCTTGCCTATACACGATTACGTGATCGTGAAATGGTAGAAAAATTATTTACAGATATTGGTCCTTTTTATAAATCCCGCCCAGGCGGTTATTTACGTATTTTGAAATGCAGTTTCCGTAAGGGTGATAATGCGCCTATGGCGATTGTAGAGTTAGTTGATCGCCGAGATGATGAGGCGGCAGCTTAAGTTTTTGTGTGAGGCATTGCGACAGGGCGGTGAATAAATATAATTCACCACCTTATTCGGGTTCCTCTGAATTGATATTTGGAGTGTTGGCAAATGTATGCAGTAATTCTTAGTGGCGGTAAACAATACCGTGTTCAACAAGGCGATACCTTAAAGCTTGAATCACTGACAGGTGATATTGGGTCTTCCATTAATTTTGATCAAGTCATGATGGTTGGCGAAGGTAGTGATGTTAAAATCGGCAAGCCTTACCTAAGCGGCTGTACAGTAAAGGCAGATGTTGTTTCTCATGGCCGTCATAAAAAGATTCACATCATTAAATTTCGTCGACGTAAGCACCATGAAAAGTGGCAGGGTCACAGACAGAATTATACAGAAGTAAAAATTACAGAAATTAACGCTTAAGGTTTGTAGAGGTTGAATTAACATGGCACATAAAAAAGCAGGCGGTAGTACACGTAACGGTCGAGATTCTAATCCGCAATACCTCGGTATTAAACGTTATGGCGGTCAAGTCGTAAACGCTGGTGAAATTATTGTTAGGCAGCGCGGTACTAAATTTCATCCTGGTTTGCACGTAGGCATTGGTAAAGATGATACCTTATTTGCATTAAGAGCAGGCACGGTTGTGTTTTGTATCAAAGGCCCTTTGCGCAAACGTACTGTTCGTATTGAGCCGATTAAAGAAGAACAAGCCTAATCATTTTTATATTATTTTAAATAATAAGCCTCGTGAAATACGGGGCTTTTTTATTGCGAGGATTTCATCGCGTCATGAAATTTGTTGATGAAGCAACAATACAAGTCGAAGCAGGCAATGGCGGCAATGGCGCCTGTAGTTTTCTACGTTTAAAATTTATGCCTTTGGGCGGCCCTGATGGCGGTAATGGCGGCGATGGCGGCAGTATTTATTTAATCGCTGATGAAAGTATTAATACATTGGTGGATTTTCGTTATATCCGCATCTATAAAGCCGAAAATGGAGAAAAGGGCCGTGGACGTAATTGTTCTGGCAAAGCAGGTGAAGATTTAACAATACGCGTACCTGTTGGTACCATGGTTTATGATGAAAATACGGCTGAATTAATTGCTGATTTGACGCAAGCAGGACAAACAGCCTGTGTTGCCCAAGGCGGCCGTCATGGTGTAGGCAATGCCTGTTTTAAAAGTAGTATTAATCGCTCACCGCGCCGCACCATTCCTGGTCAAGATGGTGAAAAACGTGATTTACGCTTAGAGCTAAAAGTATTGGCCGATGTTGGCTTAGTCGGCATGCCCAATGCGGGAAAATCCACTTTAATTACAGCCATGTCAGCAGCGCGTCCAAAAGTAGCTGACTATCCTTTTACAACACTTTATCCGCAATTAGGCGTGGTCAGTGTGTCTCGTTTTCATAGTTTTGTCATTGCAGACTTGCCTGGTTTAATTGCAGGTGCAGCTGAAGGCGCGGGCTTAGGCATTCGCTTTTTAAAGCATGTCGCGCGCACACGATTATTATTCCACATCCTAGATGTTCTTCCCTTAGATGGCAGTGATCCCGTCGAGAATTTCCATGCTATCACTGAAGAATTAAATAAATTCAGCGAAGAATTACTGCAAAGAGAACGTTGGCTTGTGCTAAATAAAATAGATTTATTGCCGCCTGATGCTGTCGCTAGTCATTGCGAAGATATTGTCAATCGTCTTCAATGGAAGGGACGCGTGTTTATTATCTCAGGTCTTGCGCAAGAAGGATTGAAAGATTTAGCACAGCAAGCAATGAATTATTTAGAAGAATTAGATCGTGATAAAGAGTGTAGGATGGATTAGGCGCGCTTTTTGCGCCGTAATCCACCAACATTAGTCGTTATGCGGCGTTTGTTGTGGTTTAATGTTGGTGGATTACGGCGCAAAAAGCGCGCCTAATCCACCCTACTTTTGGAATGATAACTTACAAGGAGTATTCAATGAAATTGTTTAAAACTAAATTGATGTTTGCTGGTGTCCTGCTTAGCTTTTGTTCTGGTGTATTTGCCCTGCCAGATATCACGGGTAACTGGAAATGTACCTGGTATGATTCAACACAAAATAAAAATGCTTCTGTCTCTGGTGAAATTAAAAAAACGGGTGACATTTATTCTCTTGTGAATTGGAAAATGGATGGCTCAGATGAGGTAAGAACAGGGACTGGCATCCATTACGATCAAATGAAAAATTCATTGGCTATTATCGGTTGGTCTAATAATAATTCAAATGATGTTGGTTTCGGCATTTATGAAATTAAATCAGCAAATAAAATTGTCGGTTTATGGGCGTCGAAAAATGGAAAAATAACTTCAGATGAAACCTGCGAAAGAGTAAAAGCCTAAAGAAAATCTTAACAAAGAGAGGCTAGTAGCTAGCCTCTCTTTTTCTAAGTTGACATCATAAAATAACATGTCACTATGTCCAGCCTGATACCTTTGAGTGAATTTTCATGCGAACAACAACCACGACGACGCACATATATCAATGCAAATTATTTCCCCAATTTGATGAGCTCATCGTTTTGCCAAGCGATTATAAAAATGCTTCAGGCACTATCCTTTTTACAGGCCTATCTCGAGATATACCCGAGGGTAGCTTAATTATTATTCCTCATGATAATGATACTGTCAGTATTTGTTATAAAAATCATAGTATGGGTCTTGGCCAGGATAGTAGCAGGCGGATCATCCCTCTTCTTCCTCCCGTCAATGAACCTACAACAGATAGAGCGCTCATCGAAACGCTATGCATTCAGTCTGGTCTGTTTCATTCAAATTTGAATGAGTTTTTAAGTGAATATTATGAATTAAATTTAAGTAAACCGCTTTATCAACTCATTCCATGCGAAGATAGCCGCTCTATGAGAAGGAAAAATGCGGAGAAACCTTGGGAGTTGAAAGCGACTAATACAGCTGATGTGGATAAACTCATTCAAACACCTGGGACGACTGAATATCAAATTGCACAAGTTTTTGAGTTACTTAGAAAAAACACCAAAGATTTTTTAGGCCCCCATTCATTAGTCGATTTATTATATGATGAAGTACGATTTTATTATTACGCTGGCCTCTATAAAAAATGCCAGTCTATTTTAAATCAAATATTTCCTAAAATCACAGCTCCCGCACAGCCCTATCATGAAATATCTACGTATATGCATGCAGAATTTTATTACGTCCAAGCAGTCATCTTATTGGCTACTTATGATATTGATGATGCGAGGGAAAGTTTTAAAGCGTTTGCTAAATACCATGCCGAGTTCCATCAAGACAAGCAAGTGCCTCCAGAAGCCGAGATGACCCTTAAACATTTAGAAGAAGAAATCGCTATGAGAGAGAGTGAAACCCTATCTTTCAAATTTCGAGTATTTGAAAATGATACCAGGCGTTTTGTAGAGGATTTATCTACATCTGTAAGTCATATTTTTGGTTTTGGATCAAAGTCAAAATAGGGGAAGCGTATTCACGACCTGCCAGCCCCCAGAAAATCAGCGAGAACAGTATTTTTTTCGATAAGCCATAGTTTCTAGTTATTATAATGATAGCTTCAATGCTATATTAAAAAAAATTTATGCAGTTATAATCACTAATTACGATGAAAATATAGAAGGTAATTAGGAAATGTTTTTATTACAATATAAAAAGATTATATGCGTACTTACAGCGACAGCCACTATGTCCCTAATGTCTATGAATATCAATGCAGCCTTCTCCACTGTTCATTTGGATAAACGATCCGCAAAAAATAATACTTATCAGTCGAATCAATTTGCTTCGATAGATTACTTAACTGCATCTCTCGATGGTACTGAATTTTATGCTATTGAAGGATCATATACTGGAAAAAACTCATTATATGTGATTGATGCTAAGACTGGCAGAACAACAAAAAAAATTAACTTACCGAATGTTACAGGAAACAGTAACACCTATGGTCCATTTAGTATGATCATATCACCTAAGGGAAAAATGATTTACATTGTTGCTAGCACAGAAATTATAAAAGTTGATGCAATTAATAAAGAAATTTCAGCTGTGATATCAACTGGTAATAAAAGCTCTGATCGTAGTATTGATATAAGTGGCGATGGTTTAAGAGCTATATCAGCAGATTTTGCTGACTATGGTGGCAATGATGAAACATATATTCATATTGTTGATACACAAAAAAATATATTAACAGATGCAATACCGAAAGGATCAGATCCAGATAAGGTCTATCGTTCTGGTTTTGCTAACCTCGTTGTGGATAAATTGACTAATAAGGTTTATCTGATAGATGATCACACAAATTCAATTGCCATATTTGATCTGAATACAAAAAAATTGCAACTTAATGCTATACCGTTAAGCTCAAGGATTTCTATCTGGTCAATGGCTATCGATTCATCTCATGGATTATTATACGTTATTGAACCAGATAAAGATGTACTTGACATAATTGACGTTAAAACTAAAAAAATTATGGAGCAAGTTAATGTTGGCGGGTCTCCTGACGAAGTTTTACTTTCACCCGATGGTAGAACTGCCTATGTTAGATTAGCAGAGTCATCTAAGGTTACTGTGGTGGATACAATAAGCCATCGTATTATCAAGACAATTCAAGTTCCTTATCGATCAAGCAAACTGCACGTATCATCTGATGGTAAACAGATCTATACAATTTCTGAGAGCCATATTTTTGGTGACAATTGGTCAAATGTAGAAATTCTTGATGCCGATACCGGTACAGAAATAAACTACTTCCCGGTTGAAAAAATATAAATTTAGAGGAAGCGCGAGGGTTAACAAGGTTCGATAGCACTTGAACGTCTAGTGAAAAGCCATTGTATGTTCTTTTTCCTGTGAAATGCCTAACTTACGCAAAAATGACTTTCGTAATAAATTGGGGATCAAATCAGAAGATATTCTTTGTGATAATCCTTATTTTCAACGTGGCACATTAAAGCGGCAGGGCTGTCAAATCGACTATCTTATCCAAACAAAATATAAGACCTTGTATGTCTGTGAGATTAAATTTTTACGTCAAAAAATGGATGGTAAACGTTCACGCTCTAATATGTAACGCCATTTGCAAGGACTCTGTCATGCCAGCCGCACGCTCTTTGTGCGAGGTGGCATCCAGGAAATTGTCTAAAACCGTAACAGATCACGTGGGATATTCTTCACAGGCATCCGCCGTTGCTTTGGCCTGTCATTCCCGCGTAGGCGGGAACCCATCTTGAATTTACTCCTACAGCAAATTAGAAATAGGTTCCCGCCTACGCGGGAATGACAAAGGTTTGCGTCGTCTCGAAGGGTTTCAATAACTAGAACTTACGCCGCTTTTTCAGCCAATTTCTTAATATGCTGCGTCAATCTGCTTTTATGCCGAGCAGCCTTATTCTTATGAATAATGCCCTTATTGACCATACGATCAATCACGGGTGTTGCTGCTTGCAAGGATGTTAAAGCCGCTTGCTGGTCGCCAGTTGCAATCGCTGCGATGACTTTTTTGATATAGGTGCGAAGCATGGAACGCATGCTAGCATTATGCTGCCTGTGTTTCTCAGCTTGGCGAACGCGTTTTTTTGCTTGCTTTGTATTAGCCAAGGTTATTCTCCAATCAATTTATGATAAAAAAATGCCCACTTGGGCGCGAAAATGAGAACGTAATATGCCCGCTTTTTACTCGCGTGTCAATTTGGAAAATGTAGGGTGGATTAGGCGCTTTTTGCCGTAATCCACCATTTTTTTGTGGATTACGGCAAAAAGCGCCTAATCCACCCTACACCTAGAATCTCGCCTAACATCCCAGTACACTTAAGGCTTTATTTTTAGGTAGTCACCATGAGCAAAGCCCTCGTCAAATCAACCTCCGTTGTCATTAGCATGACCATGATTTCTCGCGTATTCGGTTTTTTGCGGGACATGGTAACGGCGACCATTTTTGGTGCAGGCGCCCAATTTGACGCTTTTTCCGTGGCCTTTCGTATCCCCAATTTCATGCGCCGCTTATTTGCCGAAGGTTCATTTTCTCAAGCTTTTGTGCCCATTTTATCTGAATATCAAAAGAAAAAATCTCAGGAAGAAGTGAAACGTTTTATTGATGCCATGTTTGGCACCCTATCGATTTCATTATTCATCGTTACTGTACTAGGCGTGCTCGCTGCACCCTGGATTGTGCGAATATTTGCCCCAGGCTTTGAAACGCAGGGACAGCGTTTCGATTTAGCTGTCACTATGCTGCGTATTACCTTTCCCTATCTTTTTCTGATTTCTTTGACCGCTTTTTCAGGCGCTATTTTAAATACCTATAGCCGCTATTGGGTCGCCGCCTTCACCCCGGTTTTTTTAAATATCGTCATGATCAGCGCAGCTTGCTGGCTGTCTCCGCGATTTGCCCAGCCTATCATTGGACTCGCCTGGGGTGTCTTTATTGCAGGCGTGGTACAACTTATTTTTCAATGGCCCTTCTTAAAACATTTACATTTACTGCCGCGCCCGCGCATTAGTTTTCGTGATCCTGGTGTGCAGCGCGTTCTTAAATTAATGGTACCCGCCTTGTTTGGTGTGTCAGTCGGACAAATTAATTTGCTAGTCGATAGCGTCTTTGCTTCGCTGTTAGTGGTTGGCAGTGTTTCTTGGCTTTATTATTCTGATCGCTTAATGGAATTTCCTCTAGGCGTATTTGGCGTGGCCATTTCAACCGTTATTTTGCCGCATTTGTCACGTCATCATGCCAGTCAGTCAGCAACTTCTTATTCAATGACCTTGGATTGGGCTTTGCGCGCCGTCTTGTTAGTTGGTTTGCCAGCAGGTGTCACCTTGGCCGTGATGTCTGGGCCCTTATTATCCAGCTTATTTCAATATGGGCGCTTTGATGGCCATGCAGTGCTCATGGCGCGGCAAAGTTTAACCGCTTTTGCCATCGGTATTGCTCCTTTCATGCTCGTGAAAATATTGGCTGCGGGCTTTTATGCAAAACAAGATATGCGTACACCAGTGCGTATCGGCGTGATTGCCATGATTGCAAATACAGCCTTAAATGCCATGCTTATTTATCCTCTAGCCCATGCTGGCATTGCACTCGCTACTTCCTTAGCAGCCATTATCAATACCAGTTGCCTGTATTATTATTTGCGTTTACGTGGTTTTTATTTGCCGCGTGCTGGCTGGAAATTATTTGCAACACGCATTTTCATTTCAAATATTTTACTTGGCCTATGGCTCTGGTTTGGCAGCGGTGATATTCAAACTTGGATTGAGCATGGCGCTGTTTGGCGTCTTAGTCATCTTGCATTTTTGCTCATTTCAGCTGCGGCTATTTATCTTCTCATGCTATGGCTTTCTGGTGTTCGCTTACATCATTTATTAATGCGGGAAGAAGCGGTTAACGTCTAAGACCTTTATCACTGCTAGACTTGGGCATTTCCAAACTAGTGCCGGCAATGGCCTGGGCAGAATGCACTGTTTTAACGTGTAATTCATCTAATTTGCGTTGCAGCGCTTCTTCATTCAGATTCAAGTTATCAACTTGCTTAATAAGGCTATCTTGCTTTTTTTCAATTGAAGCTATCATGGCTTCAATTTGTTTTTCTGGTTTGTGATCGAGGATAGCTTGAAGAACTTCTTTGTGTTGTGCATCTTTATCTCGGATAAATTCACTAGTCGTTTGTAAAAGTTTGCCACGCTGATCAATTTTTTCATTTGCTTCACTGTGCAATTGGGTAAATTGACGTACGTATTCTTGTCGCATGCCCATGGCTTGTTGATCACCTCTCTCCATCACAGCCTTCTCTAACTGTGTCAATCCGGTTTGTATGACACCAGTTCCATGAGCTAAATAACTTGGGTAATTGATGATATCCCTGCGCATACTAGCTGCATTTTCTTCCAAGGCGACCAAGCGGCGCAGATGAGGATTGCTATCAGGAATACTAGCTGGCACTTTATTTTTAATACGATAAAGCTGCATCCAAATTTCTTCTGTACTGCCGCCTTTAATTGCTGCGAGTTGACTCATCTCTGGTGTCGCTCGATTCATTCCCATTTCAAGCGGCTCCCTTGGTTTTTATATAAATAGGGGCAAAGGCTGCCGCTTGAATAAATTCAATTAAACTTTCTTTTAATAATTCAAGCATCGCTAAAAAGGTAACGACAATACCCAAACGGCCCTCTCTTAAATCAAAGAGTTGTGTGAAGGGCAAATGTTCTTTGTCTTGAATAGCAGAGAGAATATGCGTCATTTTTTCCCGCACGGACAAGGCACTCATTTGAATTTGATGACGGCTATTAAATTCAGCGCGTTTTAATACCTCCATCAAGGCTTGCACTAAATCATTTAAAGCAACAGGCGGCATGGGTTTGACAATATCAATGTGATCACTGTCAGCTTCAACCTGAAAGGTATCTCTATCGGTGCGCGGTAAGTTTTCTAAATCTTCTGCCGCTTGTTTGAAGCGTTCATATTCTTGTAAACGTCTGACTAATTCAGCGCGCGGATCTTCTTCATTATTTTCAGTATCATTCACGCGCGGTAATAACATGCGTGATTTAATTTCCGCTAAAATGGCAGCCATCACCAAGTATTCAGCGGCGAGTTCTAGTGATAAGTCACGCATTAAGTCGATATATTCCATGTATTGCTTGGTGACTTCGGCAATAGGAATATCCAAAATATCTAAATTTTGTTTGCGAATAAGATACAAAAGAAAATCGAGCGGGCCTTCAAAGGCGGCCAAGAAAACTTTCATGGCATCAGGCGGAATGTAAAGATCCTTGGGTAAATCAATGACTGCTTGGCCTTTCACGGTGGCAAAAGGCGCGGCTGTTTCAGGAATAATTTCTAATGCAGCAGATTCAGTCATCAATAGCAGTTCCTCAAAAGGATATGGTACACATTTTGGGGTTATTTGCCCACTATTCATGATAAGATGCAGCCCTTATGCAAGTCGATCTCATTAAAAAAGCAGTCCATATTCTCAATCAAGGTGGTTTGGTCGCATTTCCGACAGAAACTGTTTATGGATTGGGGGCGGATGCCAGCCAGCCACAAGCTGTACAAAAAATATTCGATACGAAACAGCGTCCTGCAGATCATCCCTTAATCGTCCATCTGGCTTCACAGGCGCAATTATTTGACTGGGCTAGAGTTGTTTCACCTGAGGCTTATCGTTTGGCACAAGCCTTCTGGCCAGGCCCCTTGACCCTTATTTTACCCAAACAAGAGCATGTCTTGGCGAGTGTGACAGGCGGTCAAGATTCTATAGGCTTACGTATTCCCGCGCATCCTGTGGCGCGTGCTTTATTGGAAGCTTTTGGCAAGGGGATAGCCGCGCCTTCTGCTAATCAATTTACCCATCTAAGTCCAACCACAGCTGCTGCGGTAGAAGAAGAATTAGGTGCAAAAGTCGATTTGATTTTGGATGGCGGCGCCTGTCAAATTGGGCTGGAATCAACGATTGTCGATGTGACTGGCGAAGAAGCTGTGATTTTGCGTCCAGGAATGATTAGCGCTGAAATGATTGCGGCAGTATTAGGCCAAGTTGTTAGCTACCGTTCTGAGGCAAGTCAACGCGCGCCAGGCATGCATCATTTACATTATGCGCCAATGACCCGCACGATTTTAATTCGCAAGGCAGCATGGCCTGATTTTTTGCGCGGCAATGCAGATTTTCCACTAGCATTAGTGACTCACACAGCGATGACAGTTGAGAACGAGCAT
This sequence comes from Gammaproteobacteria bacterium, assembly GCA_013287745.1. Lineage (GTDB taxonomy): Bacteria > Pseudomonadota > Gammaproteobacteria > DSM-16500 > DSM-16500 > Aquicella. The sequence goes on along the minus strand of JABDDF010000004.1, from coordinate 8,175 downwards.
ATTCATCGCGTGCAAATGCCAGCGCAAGTTGAGCCATATGCACATCTGCTTTATCAAACCTTGCGAGATTTGGATCATCAACATTTTGCGTGTATTGTGATTGAAACGGTGCCGGAAGATGCGGCCTGGGATGCAGTGAGAGATCGTTTGAATAAGGCAAGTGCGAGGCCTTAATTTCGAGGAATTTTCTATGATTACTACTTTAACCGCCAATGAAATAGTTGAAATGATTCATGGCCCAGCCGGCATGCTTGAAATTGCTGTCTGCACACCTGCAGAAGCTATTCGCAATGCCTGGGGTATTATTTGCCATCCTCATCCTTTGCACGGCGGCACCATGTATAACAAAATTGTGACGACCTTGGCAAAAACCTTTCAAGGTTTGGGTGTGAGCACCATACGATTTAATTTTCGCGGTGTGGGTAGAAGTGAAGGGCAATTTGATCAGGGTAGAGGTGAGTTAGATGATTTGCTGGCCGTGATTGATTGGGCGCAGCAAATCCGCTTGAGTAAGGAATTATGGCTGGGTGGTTTTTCCTTTGGTGCCTGTGTTGTGGCAAAAGCGGCGACACAAATACCGCTAGCAAAATTAGTGACGATAGCGCCGCCCGTTGAGAATGTACCGATGGAAACGCTTCCTCCGATTACTTGCCCTTGGGTGTTAGCGCAAGGTGATCAAGATGATGTGGTCTCACCCAAGGCTGTTTATGATTGGATTGCAACTCGTGATCCCAAACCAATTGTGCTGCGTTTTCCTGAGGCGGGTCATTTTTTTCATGGGCAGTTGGGGGAGTTGAGGAGTAGGTTGGAGGAGGTGTTGAGATGATTACAATTATTTATAAACCCATCGAGACGTCGCAAAAAGCACCCTCACCCCCTGCCCCTCTCCCCTCGCAAAAAGCGCTCCGGGAGAGGGGAGCGTCCTAAGTTATTTCGAGGGAAAAATTAAGAACGCTCCCCTCTCCCGGAGCGCTTTTTGCGAGGGGGAGAGGGGCAGGGGGTGAGGGTGCTTTTTGCGACGTCTCGATGGGTATTAATAATGACTAGTTCTTAGGCGATACAATATTCTCTCGTTGAGCCTTTTGCCTTGCCTCTCTAATCTTCTCTGGCATCTTATCATGAACAACTCTCAGCTTCTCAGTCTCTGTTTTTCCCGCCGTTAACCGATCTTCCACCTCAGTTGATTTCTTCTGCATAGGATCCAATTGCTTCTTCAATGCTTTTTGCGCGTCAGTTGGCTGCGTGCCAGCTACTGGCGTTGCTTTCCTATCGAGTTCAACCATTTCATTTTTCAATGCATCCTTGTAACGCAGTAAATCAGCTTCTTTCTTTTCGATGGATCTCAGTAATTCATCTCTACTTCCTGTATTTTTCGTATTGGCATTTTCAATACGGTTCACCAAGGTTTCAGGATCTGATAATTTACGTTCTTCTTCTAAACCATTTCCCGGCGTCCAATTGAGGGTACTTAGCCAGCGTAAACTTAAAAGACGAGACCAGCGGCTAGAGAATTCTATTCCTTCCATCCGAGGTCTTTCTTGAATGGATTTAGGTTCCTTGAGAATTTTGTCATAGGTATCGACCGTGGCAGTGACTTCCTTGCGCGCCATTTCCAGTTCTTCTAGTTTTTTATCGACCGCTTCCCATTCCTTGCCTAACGCTGTTGCTTTTTGCGCATCACTCATGTCGGCATGATCATCGCCATACACGGTTTCATTAAAATGATCTCTTAGCCATGTTGCCTTATCAGCATCAGTGACTGCAGTGCTTGGCGGTTCCCACTTATCATTCTTGCTGACTTGTTTAGCATAATAATTCAGTGTGTCATTCGATGTGGTTTGAGCCATTAAATCAAGACTGGTTTTTTGCTTGAGTGAATCCTCAGCAAATTTTTCATATTTTTCTAATGCCTCACGTCCCAATTCATCAAGAATAAATTTCTTTGTGCTATCACCCAATTGAAATGCTAATTGATTTTGATCCGCTAATTTCATCAGCGTTTTTAAATTATCCCGCAGATAACCCGCATTTAATTCCGTATTGGTGAAGTTGATGGTGACGGTTGTGTAACCCTGATCTTTGAGAAGCTTCATACATTTATCATAGGCTTCGGGATAATGTCTATCACCGACTTTCAAAGGGGCAGGGTAAACAGAGCCGTCTTTGTAAACGACAGCCGCTTTTTGATTACTAAACCAACCTGAACCGGGATCGGGCTCTGGTCTATAAATACCATTCTGAAGTCTTTTAGGGCCAAGCGCTTTGATAATACCGCCGCTGGTATTTTCCTGGTCCTTATTATCTTCATCAATCTTATCAATTTGGCGCCAACCTCTGCCGGGGACGCCTTTGCTTAGGTTATAGGCAGTATTAGCTGTCATCATGTTAAGTTTGCCAAAAGTATTTTTATCTGGCTGATTGGGATCAGCTTTTTTTATTGGATCATCGCCAAGCACTTCATTTACCATGGCTTTACCCCCTCTCGTCGTTATTCATTAATTATAGCCTATCCCCCCGACTTCCTGCTCATGGATTGACTCACATAAATTTTTACATCATCAGGCCTGGGGGTGAAATTGATAACTTCCAATGGTTTGCCATATTGATCGCCCAAGTGCTGAACCTCTACCCAGGCAGCTCGTGTCATCTTGGCAACACCAGTGATTTCTACGGCCCAATTGCGTTTATAGACTTCACGCGCTACAGCACGCGCCGTTTGCAAGCTATCCTCAATCGTGCGTTCGTGTGAAAACAAGTCCTTAGGGCAGGCTACAATGGCACAGCCCCTGTCATAGATATCATAATGGGGGCTGGCACCTTCTAATACAAGGGGACGCTTTTCACTGAGGGGTTCTAAATTGAAGGCATCCCAGATGGCGAGAAAACCCCAGCGGTCTAGCAAATAAGCAATATCTTGCTGAGTAATGCTTTGTTCGTAGAGACTGGCAATGTCGGGAATGGGCAGGCGTTGTTCCAAAGCTTCCCAGACTTGCGCCTTTAATTTTGCAATATAATCGGCATCGTGATCGCTCACAGGAATGGGTTTGATCACAAAAATAAAAGTGGCTTCTATTTTCCCTGCGCTATTTTCGGCTGTTATTTTGACTTCATGATTACCCTGCGTTCCCTTGGCAGGAATGCCTGTTAAAATGCCATCAGCCGTACAAATGAGACCTTGTGGCAGGGCTTGTCCACTGCTTAATTCCGCATGAAAATGCAGGTTTTCACCGCTAAAAAAATCTTTTAAGGTAAAGGGGCCATAAGCGGCTTTTTCATTGATGACTTGAGCTGGAATTTCTTTAAGTAAACTAGGCGCTATGATGATAGGCTCATCTATTTTTTCTGCTTTCACTTCTTCTTTCTCTGCAGCAACAGGCGCTGCAATCACTAATTGAAAATTAGCTTGCACTGATCCACTCGCATTTTCAGCTGTTACGATAATGTTATATTGACCCTGGGTGGCATCACCTGGAAAGCCTGAAATACTGCCTTCCATGCTGCAAGTCATCCCTAGAGGCAGGGGTTCGCCATTATCTAGGCTTGCTTGAAAGCTCAATGCTTCATCCGATTGAAAATAAGCGGTCAAATCCAAGTCTTCAAAGGGGGTGTTTTCACTGGCTTGTTGTGCTGGAATGTCTGCCTTCACTATGGGTGCTGCCATCATCTTCCCTTATTTCGTGATCTTCATAATCCCTTAAGTATCTTCTCTTACAATGACAGGCACAATAGTGAAAACACATAAAACGAGGCGTGGTTGGTTGATAGGGTTTCTTCTAACAATTTCAATATCTTAGCTCGCGTGTTTTCTCAGCGCCTGCCTCCCCATGCTATACTGTCAGTATAAATAAGAATCATTCTTAATTCGCTAAGCTTGAGTTTCGACATTTAGCCCCTATGTGATTAGAAACAGCGGGTTAAATAAAATGACTTCTCTTAATCGTACTTTAACGAATTGAGACTATAATTATTCACATGTAGTAAAAAAATTAGTTAACTTGGAGTGAGTCCCATGCCTGATCGTATATCGCAACACGATGCCCTTGGAATTATGAATGATTTGATGGCTCCTGGTATCGATAAACTAAATATCCATGCGGATTCTCCTACCTTCTGTCGTTTTTTTGCTGATGCTGGGGCGCCGGTTGGTTATCTTGCCACAACAAACGACTTTCAAAATGCGATGATGAACCTAAGCCAGGAAGATGATCTCACTGTAGACAGAGTAGAGCATGTCTTGTATGGAATAATTGATCCGGTGGATCATGCAAGAGCCACTGCTCTGGTACCTGGCTTTCAACAGATTGCATCACAGATTTTTGCACGGATAAAGATGAGGCAAATGTTCAATGCTTATCCCGTGATGAGGGACTATATCAGCGCTGATGCTCACAGAAGTGTAGCTGCAAGCACGCGAGTAACACAAATAGGTAGACAGGTGCCAGCGACTGTAGAGCAGACGATGCGCCATAACATAAATAATCTTACTAATCCTGCTAGTACAAGAGAGATCATTACAACTGCAGCACGTAATCTTGGGTTAGGAACGGATCCTGGGATGGTTGACTATATTTTTACACAAAATCAACCCAACCCTTTGGTAGAAAATCAATTCCGACGCATTTATGACGAAAATCCCCGATTGCGAGATCATCTTGATGATGTAAACAGAGCAAGAATAGTAAGAGACACTCTTGCCCGTATTGGCGATCCAGCCGCAATAGATAACTTGCTTGCTTGGATCAATGATGTAGATAGTACTAGAGATCAAATCGGCGCAGCCATGACTCAGCTTGGTATGGATGGCGCTAATCCTTTTCTTGTTAATCCAATCATCGGCGACCATGAACATGCACGCTTACAAGTCGTTCACGCTGGCACTCTTCTTGCCGAGGCGATGAATGACCCTGCAGCAATTGATTATGTTAAAGCTACTCTAGGCAACGCACCCGATAGGAATCACATCAATAATGTGCTCATTCCTGCTGTTCTAGATCCAAATGCCGACAAGGATGTGCTTAACGCTCATGGCGGCCCGATGCAAGTGTTAGGACTCGCTCCAACATATGTGGATGCCTTCTTTGGTCAGAATCAACATGCGCGCTTACAAGCAAATCCTAATGCCCTATTCGTTGCAGCAATCAATGCTGATCCTGCCGCTGTTAAAGCAGCCTTGGGTACTGCCCCGAGTATGAATTCCATCGATCTCGCTGTTGCTAATGCTTTAGATCCAACTCATGACAAACCTGTTCTTGTTGCTGATCTAGCACTATTTGGAGTTGCTCCAGCGCAAGCAGACGCTATCTTCGGTGAACACCAATTCGCGCGTTTACAAGGACATGCTAATGCCCAATTCGTTGCAGCAATCAATGCTGATCCTGTTGCTGTTAAAGCAGCCTTGGGTGCTATGCGCGATATTGCTGCCATCAATTCCGCAGTTGATCATGATGCTTTAAATCCAGCTAACGACAAACCTGATCTTATTGCTTATCTGGCAGTGTTAGGCGTTGCTGCAGGACAAGCAGATGCTATTTTCGGCGAAAATCAATTCACGCGATTGCAAATTGCTCACGCTGGCACTGCACTTGCTGCTGCGATAAATACTGATGCTGCAACAATTGCCGCTGTTAAAGGCGTATTAGGTGCGGCAGCTGATATGGCTCACATCGATGATCCGCTTGTCACTAACGTCACTAATCAAGCCTCTAATAAGGCTGACCTTGCTCTAGCTGCATTAATGCTCGACGATAGACATAGAAATGCCATCTTCGGTGATAACCAATTCGCGCGATTGCAAGTCGCTCATGCTGGTACTAAACTCCTTGCTGCGATGAATACTGATGCTGCAACAATTGCTGCAGTTAAAGGGAAATTAGGTGATCAAGATACGGTTGCAAATATTAATGACGTGTTGATTGCCAATGTCACTAATCAAGCGACTAACAAAGCTGATCTTGATCTTCATCTGACTGCCTTAGGACTCGATCCTAATGTACACAGAAATGCCATCTTCGGTGAAAACCAATTTAATCGGATTGTTGCCTCACTGCCTGATTCTAGCTTGAAAACCATATTGAATGCGAATGCGGCCACCGTTAAAGCTGGTTTAGGTACACTTGCCACAACGCAAGCGGTTGATAATCTCCTTGCCGATATAAAAAACAACACTAATGTAAATGGCGTTGGAGCCGCACTTAGAACTCTTAACATTGATCACATTCCAGGCGTTGTTGATGAAATTTTCCTTGAAGCAGAACATTCACGCTTAGTGAATCGCTCTGATATTGCCAGCATGCCAGTCTTAAAAACACTGCTAGAAAATAACGCTGTCAAGAGAGAGTTAATGGATCGTTGGCTTGATGGTGGTGCAGTACAACCCACTCGTGACAATATTGAAGCCTTACGTAATGTGCTTGCTGATCCAGCCACTACTAATGCCGATATCCCCGCTAGGATTCGCGCAAATATTGCTGGATTACCTGTTGCAGAGACCGATGCGCTTACTGACGATCAACGCAACCAACTCCGCGGTGAAGCTTGCTATCAAAAACTATTAGCACTCAATGAGAGCATGGTGACTCTAGCACCTGATCTTAGTGCTGCTCTTGAAGCTGTGCGTAATCCATTAATTGCCCATTGGAGCAATCCTGCTAACAGGCCGCCTGCTGATCTCAATGCTATGCGCGATGAATTGGCATCTTTAGGAAATGATCGTACTGCAGTCAAAGTACGTGAAGTAATCAAAAAACACTTAGTTGGGCCTGGGGTTGATGTGCTCGATGCAGCTTTGACCACATCCATTTCAACTGATCCTATTGCAGCCCGACTCTGCCATGATGCTTTAAAGAATAAGCTTGCCGTGGATGCGGATGCAAGAGAAGCTTATTGCAAAGATAAACTCAAAGAGGTTGATGCGCTAGGTGTTTTGCTAAATACCAAATGGAGTCAGATCGACTTTACCAATGGCGGTGAAAACCCAGATCCCGATTTTCATGCCAGTACCATTCGTGCCAAAATCAGGGCATTTTTAGATAAAAAACCGCCCATGCTGCATGAAGATTCAGCGTTACGAACAAGATTGGAATTATTATGTGATTTAACAGAAGCATTAGAAAATAAAGCCACAGCTAATTATAATGCACATGGCCTCGATCCAGACGCAGCAAAACAATTCAAAAAAGCCCATGCCGATGAATATCAGGAATGGAGAAATGCCAATCATGCTGCTCATGAAGGCTATACTGAGTTAACAACTGGCGTCAATCAAATCACCAAAGATGCGCATTTTGTTGGTCAGCGAAATATCATTTTATCCTATAAGCACATGACACAAAAATATCGTGATGATGCTGCCTTGCATGCAGTGTCAGCTGCATCTGATAGATCACAGCAATTACTTGATATCGAAAGATCATGCAATCTTATGCAGGACAGACTTGATCTTGCGGAAGGTGCATTGCGTGCGGATTTAAGTGCTGCAACAGGTCAGTCTGCCAAGGATAAACTGACAGAAAAATTAGGAACCATTAGAGACTGTAGGCAATATATGGCAGAAACAACGCTCATTCTCCATAAGGCAAAAACGCCTAGGGCAGAAGAGATAGCTTGTTTTAGCTTTAAATCTGAAGTGGTGAAGAACACGCGTGAAGCTATTCAAGATGCCTGGACAAAACTGGGAGGTGGTGGCGGCGCGAGAAGTGCTGGAAGCATTAGTTCAAGTAATAAGTTAATTGAAACCAGTTCTCGTTTTGATGAAGGCAGTGTGAGGGTTACTCGTGATATCTTGACCACTAAAGTCGCTAATGTGGATACAAACTTTGATATCCAGGGTGTCCAGGGAACGATTGATGGTGTATACCAATTACAAATTAAATGCGATGATCCTGAAAATATTAAAAACATGGAGCTGAAACAGGTAGGGAAATTAGGAATGATTACGATAGAAAATTTTTATGCTGGATTACCGGATAAAAATTCACAGATGCAACTTATTAATATCGCACCCAATTTAGCTGATTTCATTGTTGCCTATTGTGCTCGAAAAGATTTGCCAAGACCGCAGCTCATTGGTATTAATCTGCCGGAAAAATCGCGATGGGAGCAATGGAAATATGACTCTGCAGTTGACAAACTGATCGATTCACCAGATATGAAGACAAATGTATTCCGTCAAGCAAC
>JABDDF010000003.1 GCA_013287745.1 Gammaproteobacteria bacterium | reverse complement strand
AAACGCAGACTGTCTGCAACAGCAATGACTTCTGCTCCCATACAGCAAACATCTCGCACATTACCGCCTACGCCCGTTGCCGCACCTTCATAGGGAACCACTTGAGAGGGATGATTATGCGATTCATGACTAACCACCAAACCATAGCGTTTTCCCTGCCGGTCTTTGGCCACAGCAACAATACCTGCATCTTCTTTTGGCCCTAAAATGACATGGGGGCCCTCAGTATTAAATTGTTTGAGATGCTTGCGGCTGCTCTTATAGGAACAATGTTCAGAGCCTTGAATCGACCATAAAACACATTCTGCAAAAGTCGGCGGCCGTTTTAGAAAATGATTTTGAATGCTTAAAGCTTCATCGACTGATAAGCCCAGATGGCAATCTTGCAGTAATTGTTGAATATCATCACGAGAAAGTTTTGAAAAATCAAGAACATGGGGCGTCGATTGTGTCATACTGAAATCACCCGGCATTAATGGCTTTTGTTACAAGAGATATGGCGCATAAGATATCGAGATTTTAAGAAATAATCTACACAATTTAATCTCGTTTTAGGATAGAATCTGTGACTTGACCAAAATACAAAACATGCAGGGGGATGGAGTGTTGGCTAAGAACGTTGTTGAACTATGCGGCGTTTACAAATCGATCGGCGATCATGACATTTTACATGATATCAATCTCGAAGTACGCGAAGGCGAATTTTTAACTTTGCTAGGCCCCTCAGGCTGCGGCAAAACAACTTTGCTGCGCCTTATTTCTGGCTTTGAAGAACCTTCGCGCGGCAGTATTTTCATTGATCAAAAAGATGTCCGTGGTTTGCCGCCGCATCATCGGCATGTCAATACCGTCTTCCAAAGTTATGCGCTCTTTCCTCATATGACGGTGTTTGACAACATCGCCTTTGGTCTGCGCTGCCAACATGTGCCTGCAGCGGAAATCACATCGCGTGTGAATGACGTATTAAAAATGGTGAAGTTAGAAAAACATGCCTTGCGTAAACCCGATCAACTGAGCGGCGGCCAGCAGCAGCGTGTTGCCATCGCACGCGCAGCGGTGAATCGTCCCCGTGTTCTTTTATTAGATGAACCGCTTTCTTCACTCGATTATCGTTTGCGAAAAACCATGCAAATTGAATTAAAACAATTGCAGCGCAGATTAGGCATTACTTTTGTTTTTGTGACCCATGATCAAGAAGAAGCCTTATCCATGTCTGATCGTGTTGTTGTCATGCAAGAAGGTTATATTGAACAAGTCGGCACACCGCGCCAAGTGTATGAAGATCCAAAAAGTTTAAATGTCGCTACCTTTATCGGCGAGGTTAATATTTTTGCGGGTACTGTATTAAGCTTGCCTGACAATAAACATTTAACAATCGATTTCCTCGACAAAGCGCGTCCCACAAAAAGTAATCGCTCATTTTCTATTGGCGAACAAGTGCATGTTGTGATTCGCCCAGAAGATGTGCGTGTTTGGAACCAGCATGAAGTCAATACCAATGAAACCATCAACATGTTTGCAGGCACTGTCGATGAAGTCATTTACAAAGGCACAACGGTCGATTTGATTGTGCGTCTCTCTAATCATCAAATCATTGCAGCCACAGAATTTTTTGATGAAGATGATGATCGTCTGGAATATAAAATTGGCGAACAAGTGTGGGTCAGTTGGACACCGGGATGGGAGGTGATTCTGCCGCATGAAACGCCCTAATCACTTTAAACATTTTTCATTGACCACCGTTTGGCTCTGGTTGTTTATCTTTGCTTTATTGCCATTTGCATTGATGATTGTGGCTAGCTTATTAGATCATAATGAAACCCACATTGTGATGCTCCCCTTTACGCTTGAAAATTATACGCAGTTAAATCACGTTATTTATCTGCATATTTTTGCACGCTCACTCATCATCGCAAGTTTTGCCACCTTGTTTTGCTTATTACTAGGCTATCCCTTTGCTTATTTGATCGGCCGCATGCAAAATGTGCGCTGGAAAAATTTGCTAATGCTATTAGTCATCATTCCTTTTTGGACTAGCTCACTCATTCGCAGTTACGCCTTAATTGCCATGATAAAGGCAAAGGGCATCATCAATGCCATCCTCCTAGCGCTTGGCTTGATCCATCAACCGCTCGCCCTCTTATTTAGCAATACGGCTGTGATGATCGGTTTGGTTTACAATTTATTACCTTTCATGATTTTACCCATCATCACCAATGTCGAACGATTGGATAATCGTTTGATTGATGCAGCGCGTGACTTAGGTGCAAATCAAATCACGACCTTTCGCAAAGTAATTATTCCTCTGACCATGCCTGGCATTATTGCGGGCTGCATTCTGGTCTTTTTGCCTGCCATGACAATTTTCTACATTCCAGATATTCTAGGCGGCGCTAAATCTGTTTTAGTGGGCAATCTCATTCAAAATCAATTTCTGGTCGTACAAAATTGGCCCTTTGGTTCAGCCATTAGCACGGTCTTGACGCTCATTCTCGCGACCTTCATTTTAATTTATCATCTTGCTTCACGTTCTAATAAGAAAAAACAGGAATGGTTATGAGAAAGTCCTATCTCACCCTCATTTATTTATTTTTCTATTTGCCTATTTTTACGTTGATTTTTTATTCCTTCAATAACACGCAATATTCGCTCGTGTGGCATGGTTTTACTTGGCGTTGGTATGTGGAACTTTTTAATGATGGTGATTTATGGATCGCTGCCTGGCATTCTTTTTTCCTTGGTATTGCTGCTGCCACTTTTGCCACTGTCATTGGATTACTTGCCGCTGTTAGTTTGTATCGCTATCATTTTTTTGGCCGGCGCCTTGTGAATGCTTTAATTTTCGTGTTAATCCTAACACCCGAAATTGTGACTGGCGCTTCGATGCTGCTATTACTGACCCTTTCACAATTACCTCTCGGTTTTATCACTTTATTCTTAGCGCATACTTGTTTTTGCATACCCTTTGTCATTGTTATTTTATATAGCCGCTTAGTCAGCTTTGATAAAAATATCTTTGAAGCTGCCAAAGATTTGGGTGCAGAAGATGGCTTAATTTTCCGACGAATTATTTTGCCGCTTTTATGGCCAGCGGTCCTCGCTGGCTGGCTCATGAGTTTCACTTTATCTTTGGACGATGTGATCATCAGCTATTTTGTTTCAGGCCCGGAATTTCAAATTCTACCCTTGCAAATTTATTCCTTAGTGCGCACAGGCATTAAGCCGGAAATTAACGCCTTATGCAGCGTGATCTTCCTACTTACCTTAGCCTTGATTGTCAGCGCACAATTTGCATTAAGGAAAAAATCATGAAGATTTTTTTTATTTTTTTACTTCTTGCCCTCTGTCCGCTTGATCTTATGGCAAATGATAAGGTCTTAAATATTTACATCTGGGCCAATGAATTGCCCAGTTTCGCCGTGCGTGCTTTCGAAAAGGAAACCGGCATTAAAGTCAATGTTTCTACCTTTGAAAATAATGAAATGATGTATGCCAAGTTACGCGCAACCAAGCAATCTGGCTATGACATCGTCATGCCCTCCAGTTATTTTGTTGATCGCATGCGCAGACAAGATATGCTGGAAAAATTAGATCGAACAAGAATCAGCAATTGGAAAAATCTTAATCCGCTGTTTTTACATCCGGCTTATGATCCCTTGAATGATTATAGCGTGCCGCAAATTTGGGGCATCACTGGCATTTATGTCAATCAACGCTATTTTCAAGCGAATACCATTAGCAATTGGACTGACCTCTGGCAAAAGCGTTTTGATAGCCGTTTATCCATGCTAAATGATACGCGTGAAGTATTTTCCATGGCTTTATTGTCCATGGGTTATTCTGCTAATGACCGCGATCCTGAACATATCAAACAAGCCTTTCTCAAATTGAAAACTTTGATGAAAAATATCAAGGTGTTTTCTACTGATACTATTATTTCCATCATGATTGATGAAGATGCAAGCATTGGCATGGCATGGAATGGTGATGCTTACAAGGCAGAACAGGAAAATCCCAATATGCGCTTTGTGTTTCCGAAAGATGGTTTTGTCATCTGGGTTGACAATTTTTGCATTCCGAAAAATGCACGCCATCGAGATGCAGCCTATGCCTTTATCAACTTTGTCTTACGCGCAGAGGTAGGCCGAGATATTGCTCTCGCTACCAGTTTTCCTACGCCTAATTTAGCCGCACAAAAATTATTGCCGGAAAAAATTCGCACTGATCCAACCATCTATCCGCCTGCTGAGGTGATGAAGCGCGGGCAGTTTCAAATTGATGTGGGGGATGAGACGGCTGCGCTTTATGAGAAGTATTGGGATGAGTTGAAGATGAGTGGGTGAAAATCATCTCTATTCAGTGCGTGCCCCGCGTTTTTTCCTGGAAATTTCAATCCTTTTCACCTATCTAACTCCTTGATTTTTAATAGCTCCCACTCATCGTTCAGGCTTAGAGTATAATTAATATATAAAATATAAGCCGAACGAGGAGCATCATGCAAAGCCACGAAACTCCTAATCCCAGTGAAGAACAAGCAGAGAAACGTCCTTTTGCCTTATTAGATGTTGATGGAACCATTTTACAAATGGGTAAACTCCTGTCAGCGGGCGGAGACATCAGAGAAATTTTAAATCTCCCCCTTTTTCAAGCCCTAAAACAACAGGGCATCATGGATTTATATTTATTTACGAATATGGATATCAAAACATTAGATAGTGAATACGGTGTAGAAGGAGCCTTATTGGTAAAAAGGCATGAACTTGTCTCTTATCTGCAAAGCGAAGGATTTAACGTGCATGGCGTTGTCACACCCTATGACAAGAACTACGATAAAGGATTAGGTGCATATTACAAAGATGTCATCGATAAACATAGGCAAAGAATTGATGACGGAATGATTGTCGGAACACTTTTGGATGATAGCGAAGTTAAAAAAGATTTGAAATCCCAGAGAATATTAAATGAAGCTAAACATGAAGATCTTATAAAACTTGATGAAACACTTAAAGAAAAGAATATCATACAGAAATCTGATTCATTAGACGTTAAAGCAATGATGTATTCCTATGTCTTGCAAGAAAAAGAAGCATGGCATGGTGATGCTTATTTTGCTGATGATCAACAAAACTGTATTAGTGCTATTAAAGCTATCGATAGCCTTGAACGATTAAATCCAGAAAATAACCTTCCAAACTTACGAATTCTTTCAATTGCAGGATTCAATGAACCTAACGATCCATTCCTATCCGCAAACCGAGAAGTAGTTTTGGCATCCTATAATGCTTCTTTAAGTGAAGCAGGAAAAAAATCGGATTCTTCTATTCAAGAAAAATTTAATTCAAATATTGAAAAACAATTTAACTCCGCATGCGAAGATTTAGAGAAAATATGTGATGCAAATCCGAGTTCGCCATTTTATATCGTTGGTAAAGAAATTTTAGCTCATGCGAAAAATGTTCATCTTAATGGAAATTTAAATACTGATGAAATACTCCTATTAACACAATTTATTAACAAAACAAAAAATGTGATAAAAAGGCCGGAATATTACAATTTTTCAATAAATAGCATACCATCTTTGGCTAAGTTAGAAGAATTAGCTACTCCAACAATGACTAATGAGACTGCCTTACTTGCCAGAAAAGAATTTTCTCAAGTCATTAAAAAAATCGTATTTGAACAGGCTTGTAATAAAGTAGAAATGGCTATCAGCAGTTCAAATAATCCAACTTCATCATCGTTGATAACAAAGCTTGGCAAAGAAATTTTAGCTGAAATAAAACTTGCCCACAACCAAGGAAAGCTAGCGCCTGAAGAATTTTCTCAATTGACAAATTTTATTAATATAACAGCTGATAATGTACAAAATCCTAATCAAAAGAATATTGATGCCTTTGCTAAGTTCCTAGATAAAATTACATCGTTGCAGCAAGCACCTATTCAAGAGCTTGTAAAAAAATTCCAAGATGCGACTGTCAAAGTAAATGCGTTTAATTTGGCATGCAATAGTTTGACAAATAAAAATCCCTCTGCAACAACTAAAGGAAGCGCTGAAATGGCTCATCAAGATTCGGAATCAATAAAAGTCTTATGGCAGGAAACCAATGATTTCTTAGCTAAAGCAAAAGCAGAAAAAAGGAATGCCACAATTGAGGAGTTACCCGCATTAATACAATCTGTACAAGAAGTTGAGCAAACATTTGAATTTAAGCTTGCCTGTTGTAAGTTAGAGGAAGCAACTAATATTAATAGCGACAATGATAGTTATGCAGATTTAAAAGTGGCAGGTAAAGAAGTCTTGAAACAAACAAGAAAAGCATACGAAGATGGAATAGTGAAATCCCAAGATCTACCAAACTTGACTGGGCTTATTACACAAACGACAAATGTTGTTCGTGATCCTAATAATATTAATCAGTTTGAAGACTATGCGAGAAAGACAAATGATATCGTTCTAAATAAAACTAATTGGGGAAAATTGATTGGCGGCGCAGCTTGTTGCGTATTGGGAGTTGCTATACTAGCAGCGACAGTCGCTGCTGTCGTCCTCACTCATGGAGCAGCGACTCCAATCATTCCCGTGGGTATGACTACTGGTGTTGGCATGATTAAGAAAGGTGTTGATCTCATCAAAGGATCTCCGGGTGTTAGTCTTGCAAAGACAGCGGGCTTAGGTTTGTTTGCTAAGACAGCGAAAAAAGCTGTGGAAAAACAGAAGACTGAAGAAAAGGTGAGTGAGAATACTTCCTCATTTGTGAAAAAGTAAGATAAAGAATCAAATAAAAGTATCCGGTGAAACTCGAAATTCCTTTGCTAGTTTTTTAATTTGGCTAATATTAAGTTCACGCTTTCCTCTTAAAATTTCTGAAACAACACCTTGACTTCCTATTTCTGGTAAATCAGATTGTTTAATATTGTGTTGCTTCATCAAGAATTTTTGACAATTTGTTATAATCAGTTTTATTTAATGGCTCATGAATATCATGAGAGATGTATTTCCAATGTTTGATCGTGCTTTTGATAGCGCTATTTGTTTGTAGAGTTGTCATCTTTATTCCTCCACTTGCTATGATCATATTCTTTGTGAGTAAGTATACTTCGTATATATAATTTTTGACGATTAAAATGAATACTGGCAATTAAGCGTAACTTATTACCCCCGATATTAAAAACATAGATGGCAACAAAATATCTTAAACATTTACCTTCATCATAATATAGGGATTATAAACCTCAGTCTTGAAATCAAACTTTTGATAAAGCCCATGCGCATCTTCTGTCATCAAGAACCAGCGGAAAATACCCTTCAAGCGCGGATGAGCAAAAATATATTTGAGCAAGGCTTGGCCTACACCCTTGCGGCGATGGGGCTCGTCAATAAAGACATCCCAGAGGGAGGCAAATTCAGATTGATCACTAATAACGCGAGAAAACCCTATCTGCTTACCTTGATAGAAAACGCTAAAACAGAGTGAATTTTCAATCACTAAGGGCAATCTTTCTGGCGGTAATCCCGTTGAATAACGAGAGGGAATGCAGAGCAGTTGGAACATGTATTCTAAATCGAGCCGCTTTTTATCTGCACTAAATGTGTACTCGCCAAAGCTAGCATCGGGATAAGGCGGTTTAAAAGTCATGGTCAACCCTTAAAATGAATATTGGCATCAGAAAAGCAGCAGTATAGAATATCCGAACACTGATGAACATCCCCACGAGGAGGAGGAAACCCATGAAAAAACTGTTAAGCGCATTATTAATATTAATTTGCAGTGCAAGTCTCATTGGCTGCGACAACATGAGCAAGCAAGACGTTGGCACCATGACAGGTGCGCTAGCCGGTGGCTTACTGGGCAGCGCCGTTGGCCAAGGTAGTGGCCGCGTACTTGCTATTGGCGCAGGCGCTGTTGCAGGTGCGGTGATTGGTAACGCCATTGGTAAAAATATGGATGAAACTGACCGCTTAAAAATGAATCGCGCTCTAGAAAATAATCAACCTGGACAACCCGCTTATTGGCACAATGCTAAGACGGGTGCTAACTATCAAGTCGTACCGACTCGCAATGTGACTGTCGATGGCAATCAATACTGCCGTGAATACCGCTCAGTCGCTGATATTGGCGGGAAGAAACAGCAAGTTTATGGAACTGCTTGTCGTCAACCTGATGGTTCTTGGCAAGTTGTGAATGATTGATTGTTAGATTAGATGTAGGATGGATTGTAATTCTAGAAACCCTTTGAGACGACACAGACCTGTCATTCCCGCGTAGGCGGGAACCTATCTTTAATTTACTTCTATTGCAAATTAGAAATGGGTTCCCGCCTACGCGGGAATGACAGGCCATACACGGAGGCTTGAAATGGCTAAATCCAAGCTTGTTTTCTGTTGTCAAACTTGCGGCACCTTATATCCCAAATGGACGGGGCAATGCACGGGATGCAATCAATGGAATACCATTGCTGAAGAAACGCAAACACCCATTCAATCATCCCGCTATCAAGGCTATGCTGGCACAGAAGCGCAAATTGCCTGCATGGCAGATGTGACCTTGCAAGCGGATATTCGCCTTTCATCGGGATCACAGGAATTAGATCGCGTCTTAGGCGGCGGCATAATCATGGGATCAGCCATTTTAATTGGCGGTGATCCGGGCATTGGTAAATCGACTATTTTGCTGCAAACCATTGCGCATTTAAGTCAAAATTTAAAAACACTTTATGTGACTGGTGAAGAATCGCCGCAGCAAGTCACGCTGCGCGCAAGACGTTTAGGTTTGCCTGAGCAACAAGTTTGGCTCTTGGCCGATACCCATGTTGAAACTATTTTATCGCATGTGAAAAAAGAAAAACCGCGGGTATTGGTCATTGATTCCATTCAAACCATGCATACTTCGCTTTTATCTTCAGCACCGGGTTCTGTTGGACAAGTACGTGAAAGTGCCATGCAGTTAGTGACTTATGCCAAACAAACTGAGACTGCGCTTTTCCTCATTGGTCATGTGACCAAGGAAGGCAGTTTGGCGGGCCCGCGCGTGTTAGAACACATGGTGGATACTGTTTTATATTTTGAAGGTGAGCAAGATAGTGCTTATCGCATTATTCGCGCAGTGAAAAATCGCTTTGGTGCCGTCAATGAATTAGGTATTTTTGCTATGACAGAAAAAGGCTTGCGTGAAGTGAGCCATCCTTCTGCTATTTTTCTTTCGCGTTATGCACAACCTGTTTCGGGCAGCATAATTACTGCGACCAAAGAAGGCTCGCGGCCCTTATTGGTGGAAGTACAAGCCTTGGTTGATCAAAGTCATGCGGCGAATCCGAGACGTTTATCTGTTGGCTTAGATCCTCAACGCCTTTCCATGCTGCTTGCTGTCTTACACAAACATAGCGGTCTTTCTACGCATAGCATGGATGTTTTTTTAAATGTGGTCGGTGGATTGCAAATCACGGAAACTGCTGCTGATTTACCCATCTTGTTTGCTATTTTATCCAGCTTTCGCAATCGTCATTTGCCGCCTGATTTACTTGTCTTTGGTGAATTGGGTTTGGCTGGTGAAATTCGTCCTGTTCCGGGCGGCCAAGAACGTTTAAAGGAAGCAGCCAAGCATGGTTTTAAAACCGCTATTGTGCCGCAGGCTAATGTTGTGAAAAAAGAAGTGGACGGCATGAAGATAGTGCCCGTGCAAACGCTAAAGGAAGCCTTGGATTGTTTTGAAGCGATTTGCTAGGACTCATCAATTTCTTTGCTGCGCTCAGCATGAGCACTTTTCCATATTTCAGCCATTTATTAAGGTTTTATTAAAGAAATAAAACCCAATTCCTAGCCCTGTTATTTAGCAAAATACCCGAAAAAGACGAATAACTGCGACAATCACCCCATAGCCTTGTAAGACATTTGCCAGACATGCTCAATATGTAGATCCAATGCTATTCTTCTGAAATTATTTGAGTTACTATTTTCTTCTAGTCACGGATTGACTAGCGGTTAGAGAAAGGATTCTGCAACCACTCCTCGTTTTGTGTGTTTGCATGGATGCAACGATTAAAATGGAATTATTTTTATTTTTTAAGGGCAGCCCCAAAACTGCCCTTTTCTTTTGCTAAAGTCAAGCCCCTTCTGTTATTTATCTAGCAAACATCACTACCCTTATCGAGCCCGCATGCGTCTTTTCTGTAATAGCTTGGTAGACTGACACTAACCCTCACCCCCTACCCCTCTCCCCTCGCAAAAAGCGCTCCGGGAGAAGGGAGAGTTCTAAATTTTCTCCTCGAAATAACTTAGAACGCTCCCTTCTCCCGGAGCGCTTTTTGCGAGGGGAGAGGGGCAGGGGGTGAGGGCAGAAAAGACGCATGCGGGCTCGATGAAGCCAAAGCATTCGCCGAGATAGTTACACCTCTTTTATTTTCGGGCGCGGCGTCATGCGAGTTAATATTTCATAAGCAGAAGTATGGCTATGCCTTGCCACTTGTTCGACGGGCAAACCCTCACCCCATAAAATCACGGCGTCACCTATTTTTGCTTCTGGCTGATTACGCAAATCAACCGTTAGCATATCCATGGAAACGCGTCCGACTACTTGGCACACTTGTTGATTGATTAACACAGGGGTAGCATTTTCTGCATATTGCGGATAGCCATCGCCATAACCCACGCCAACGACACCAATTAACATATCTTCTGGTGCAACCCAAGTGCCGCCATAGCCTACTTTGCCGCCTCGCGGCACTTGGGTGATAGCGATTAAACGTGAAGAAAGTGTCATGACAGGCTGCAAGTCATAATCCGAGCCTGTTTTATCTGCAAATGGCGAGGCGCCATAAAGCATTAAACCTGGCCGAACCCAATCACCATGCGCAGTAGGCCAAGCGAGTATTCCCGCCGAATTCGCTAAACTACGAGGGCCCTGCAACCCATGGGTCACTTGCTGAAAAAGTTCAATTTGTCTTGTGGTCGCTGTGCTAGCCAATAAATCTGCCTCGGCAAAATGCGTCATCAAACCAATGGGTTTGATAATGGAAGGAATCGCAGATAGGCGCTGGTAAATTTCGTGAGCAAGATGAGGTGCCACACCTAAACGATGCATGCCCGTATCGATTTTTAGCCAAATCGAAAAGGCTGCTTCCAGAGGGAATTGCTCAAGCATTTCAACATGAGGCAGATGATGCACGACTAAACTAAAGTGATATCTCGCCGCATCAATTAATTCATCCGCATAAAATACACCTTCCATCAGTACAATAGGTTTTGTGATACCCGCTTCACGCAATTTCACGCCTTCTTCTAATGAAGCAACACCCAGCGCTTGTACCGATGTTAAAGCTTGTGCCACACGTTCAATACCATGGCCATAGGCATTTGCTTTTACCATGGCCATGATTGAACTATGAGGCGCAAGCGCTTGCACACGCGCCACATTATGCTGCAAGGCCGGCAAATTGATTGTCATGTAAGTAGGACGACTCATGGAAGCTACCTAGGCATAGTCAGGATGACGTACAAAGTTTTCAAAGCAAGTATATTGCCCCATAAAGGTCAAACGTAGTTTACCAATCGGGCCATTACGCTGTTTAGCAATAATAATTTCAGCTGTACCCTTATCTGGACTATTTTCATTGTAAACTTCATCACGATAAATGAATGCGATTAAATCAGCATCTTGTTCAATGGCACCGGATTCGCGTAAATCTGACATGATGGGACGCTTATCAGCACGTTGCTCCAAACCACGATTCAACTGAGATAAGGCAATCACAGGCACTTTTAATTCTTTGGCAAGGCTTTTCAATGAGCGCGATATTTCAGAAATTTCTGCCGTGCGATTTTCATTGTTGCCAGGCACTTGCATCAATTGTAAATAATCGACAACGATCAAGCCTAATTGGCCCTGTTCTTTGGCAACACGACGAGCGCGTGCACGCATTTCAGCAGGACTTAAAGCGGGTGCATCATCAATAAAAAGAGGGGCTTCTGATAACATACTGACGGTTGAAGTGATGCGCGGCCAATCTTCATCCATTAATTTACCTGTGCGAATACGCAATTGATCAATGCGGCAAAGTGAAGATAATAAACGCATGACGATCGCTTCCCCTGGCATTTCTAGACTAAAAACTAAAACAGGTGCGCGGCTTTTTATGGCAACATGCTCAGCAATATTCATTGCTAAAATAGTTTTACCCATTGAGGGACGGCCGGCAATAATGACAAGATCAGATTGCTGCAAACCAGAGGTCATATCATCAAGATCACGATAACCCGTTGGCACACCGGTAATGGCCGCATTGGAATGGAATAGCGTGTCAATTCTATCCATGGTTTTTGTCAAAAATTCTTTGATGTTAACGGGACCGCTGCCGCGCGTACCTTGCTCAGAAATAGAAAATACTTTGCGTTCAGCCTCATCTAGCAAATCAATAATACTTCGGCCTTGTACGTTGAAAGCACTATTTGCAATATCGCTGGCTGCTGCTATCAACTGACGCAGCACAGAGCGTTCACGAACGATATCGGCATAGGCTGTAATATTGGCTGCGCTCGGAGTGTTATTTGCTAATTCAAATAAATAGACTTCGCCGCCTGCCTGTTCTAATTCATGTAGTTCACGCAACACATCAGATACGGTCAAGACATCAAGTGGTTTGTTTTGTGAGATTAAACGTGCCATGGCACGAAAAATTAAAATATGCTCATGACGATAGAAATCTATTTCACGAATTCGATCGACCACTTGGTCCCAGGCACGATTATCAAGCATTAAACCGCCAAGAACGGATTGCTCTGCTTCGATGGAATGGGGCGGGGTTTTGACAGAAGCATGTGTCAACATCTTATTTGACGTGAAACGCTGCGCAACTGATGAAGCATCGGTCATGATTGCTATCCTTTATAGAGATAGCAATTTTCGCATTAATGAGGGAGTTTGTCCAAAGGAGGTGGGGATTGGGTGGTATTTTGTGAGAGGTTGATAGGTGGGGAAGCATCGTTGTTGCGCAGGCATCCGTCGTTGCGAGGAGTGCTTTTTACGGTTGCGAGCGCAGCGCGGCAAAGCAATCCAGGCTTCGACTTTTATATAAAAAGCAATATTTGATAAAAGTCGAAGCCTGGATTGCTTCGTCGTAAAAAGCACTCCTCGCAACGACGGACGCTTCCACTACGACGGACGCTTTTATAAAACGACGGGCGCCCGTTCAACGACAATCACGACAATCCTAACCTTCGCCAACTATATTGATTTTCACTATCGCAACCAAGTCGCCTTCGAGTTCAATTTCTATTGCATATTCACCAACCAAACGCAAGGCGCCTTCTGGCAAACGAATTTCACGTTTTTCTACAGCAACACCCGCTTTTTCAAGTGCGCTGACGATATCACGCGAGCCAATTGAACCAAATAATTTACCTTCTTCACCTGATTTTGCTGTGATAGTAATCGCATTTAATTCATTGATGACCTTCTGTCTGGCTTGCGCTTCACGCATTTTTTCTGCATCAATTTTTTCTAACTCTGCACGTCTTTGTTCAACCTTAGCCAAATTCTCTTTCGTGGCATATACTGCTTTACCTTTTGGTACAAGAAAATTTCGGGCAAACCCTGGTTTTACTTTTACCTTATCGCCTAGTGCACCTAGGTTGCGCATTTTTTCAAGTAAGATTACTTCCACCGTCTTAGCCCCTCTAAAAATAAAATATTAAACTTTTTTAAATCGTTTACGCACATCTAACCAGATATCTAATAGCGCTAAAATCGCGACTAACATAATACCAACTGGTGTAGAAATAATTAATACTACGTAAAAAAGTAATAACCAAAACCATGTTAGGGATGAGTGTCCTAATTTAAATAAATAATGAACCAGACTCAGTCCTGCTACTGCAACCAACAAGTAAAGCACTGGCATCATATCTAAAACAACACGATTACCCCAATACAAAAGTCCCAAACTCACCATAAACAAAATACCAGCCAATGAACTCAAGCGTATATTTTGCAATTCATTTCGCAATCTTCCGGGTGCAAAAATAAGTGTTTGCCACCAACGGCCAACCACTAATTGCAAAATAGCATTAAACAATATCGCAGCCACTACCAAGCCTGTTGCATATTGTTTGGTGATATTGATTACTTCACGTTGATCACTGGGAACAACAGCTGTTGCACCTTGCGGTAAAGCACCCGCCATTTGCTGTATTTGCTCTAGTTGAGTGGCCCACCAATTTGCTACATCCGGATAGACAAGATGAATGACACTCACTGCGAGCACACCCAGTAAGGCAGCTATTTGCAGCAAAGCACTCCAGTTTGTTTTACGGAACAACATAACTGCAAAAGCCCAAGTGAGCACATTACTCAATACACCAATAGACACCGCCGTCCATGTTATTAAGGCACTGCTGTCATGCTGATTGAATAAGTAAAAACTCGCCAAATAACCCAGCGTAGCCGCAATCGTAAATAGTGCACCTTCAAAGGCACCTTTTACGAGGGTCATAAAAGCTGCAAGCAAAATGCCTAGCAGACCAGCAAAAGGTATGCACGAAATAAGCAAGGTCAAAGCTAGCGCTTGCCAGCGATTCTTCAATAAATAATATGTAGGACGTTGTAGCCACATGGGAATAGACTATTTCAATAATTAATGTCTGTCAGTATAAGGCAATAAGGCCAAATAACGTGCCCGTTTGATTGCTTTTTTCAACATACGTTGAAATGAGGCTTTCGTGCCAGTAATACGACTCGGCACAATCTTGCCATTATCCATGATAAACTTTTTAAGTAATCCAGCATTTTTGTAATCAACTTCTTTAAGTTTGTTGGATGTGAAATAACACACTTTTTTACGACGAAACATGTATTTTCTCCACTCTAATTGGGAACTATCGGATATCGCCGTTAGCTTCTTGTTGTTGAAAATCTTCTTCAGACTTTCTGCCACGACCCGATTCGGATCGGCCACCTTCAACACCACCTTCCACTTCACTACGACCATCTTTTTCTTTAAAGATGGCTGAGGGTTCAGTAATAGCATGATCTACGTGCAATACCATGTTACGGATCACTGCATCGTTATAGCGGAAGCTGTCGCTTAATTCATTCACAGTCGCTTGATCACATTCAATATTCATCAAAACATAATGAGCTTTCATGATTTTATTAATAGGATAAGCTAAAGGACGACGACCCCAATCTTCCAGGCGATGGACCTTGCCTTTGTGCTGAGAAATTAAGGTATTATAACGCTCAATCATAGCGGGCACTTGCTCGCTTTGATCTGGATGGACAAGAAATACAATTTCATAATGCCGCATATTATCAGTATTGCTGCGCTTCATAAGAAGGCTCCTCTCGGTTTGTACAGCTTTCCCTCTAGGGTGAAAGCAAGGAGTAAATGTAATTTTAAGGGGTCAGATTGTACGTAAACCGCGTCAGAGATGCAATGGGATATTGCATCTGAAGTAAAAATAGCCAGTTTAAGTGAAAATCCTTGGAATTATTTGAAATTTCAACGAAGTTTCCTTGACAAAACTCATGTAAAACTTCGAGAATATGCGCCTTCCATGAAATGATGGCTATGTAGCTCAGCTGGTTAGAGCGCGGCACTCATAATGCTGAGGTCGGTGGTTCGAGTCCACCCATAGCCAAATAATTATCAAGTAGTTACAAGTCAATTTTAAAGTTCCAAAATAACACTGTAGTAAAAACTGTAACACTCGAGCTCTCATTTCATCAGCAAAATCGAATTAAACTTACCTATCTATCCAGTTTTAAGCAGGCTAATTCTTTCAGCGGCACTTCTTAAGTGATCACTACTCAAATGAGCATATCTTAAAACCATATCAAAGCTAGCCCAACCTCCCAACACTTGCAATTCTTGCAACGATGTTCCACTTTGCACGTGCCATGAAGCCCACGTATGCCTTAGATCATGCCAGCGGAAATTGTTTATTCCCACTCTCTTTAAGGCTGCCCGCCAAGCTTTTGTGCTGCATTGAACAATTCGCTTACCTTGATAAGTAAACACGTATTCATTATGCTTGCCCATCTGGCTTTTAAGCACAGCAATGGCATCTTCATTTAATGGTACGGGTATAGCTTTTTTTGTTTTAGCTTGATCTGGATGAATCAATGCATGCCGCCTAATCAAGTCTACATCTTGCCATCTCAAACCTGTTACGTTTGCTTGGCGTAGTCCTGTCGCAAGAGAAAAAGCAGCCATAGCTGATAAATGACGAGGAAGTGTAGCAAGCAATTTTGCAGCTTCCTCTCTCGTTATCCAGCGAATACGCTTATTTTCAACTTTGCGCATTCGTACAAGTGGAACCTTATCTATCCATTCCCACTCGTGGGCAGCTTTTCGCAAAATAGCTCTAACCAAGGCCATCATACGGTTAACTGTCGCTGGTTTTACACCCTCAGCTTCCCTCGCTTTTGCAATGTCATCAACCTTTTGCTTAGTAATCTCTATTAAGTAGAGTTTATCAAGATATTTATCAAGCCACTTAATATGCAACTTATCATCATACAAGCTTCGCTTGTGTTGCATTTCAGAAAACCACTTTACAACTGCATCCATCCAAGTCCGCTGCGGTTTTTCCTCTAACTTTTCAGTTTTCCATAATTCAGCTTTGAACTTATCGTGATACTGTTGCGCTGCTGTTTTGTCTGCGGTGCCAGTAGTTTCCTGTATTCTTTTTCCACGGTGGCTAATGACGATCCACCAGATATTCCCTCTTTTGTAGAGTGCCATGTCGTTCTCCTATTCATTTCAACGACACCCCACGATGTTTTAGCAGGGCTAGCATAAAAGGATCGTAAATATTCAGCAAGATCATCTTCTCTAAAACACCAGCGTTTACCTGGTTTCGCGCCTGGTATATCTCCGCTTGCTGCTTTTCTACGCAATCCTTCTGGCGTCATTTTTAAAAATAATGCGGCTTCTTTGAGATCGAGTGTTTTCATACTGTCCTCGAGTAATTATTGTCTAAAATTTAGTTTTGATAGTAAGGCTAAAAGTGATGATACTATATGTATACATTAAATCAATACATATTGTGCCACTGTTAAACGCTAGCTATTGCGTAATAAAACGATCCCTACTAGAGTTAAACGCAAAGATAAATACGACGTGGAATACACAAATGGAACTTAGCCTACGACTTATCAAAATCTGCATGCTTGCATCAATCGCATTATTTTTTACTCTTGTTGCGTTTGACAACATTATTGACTTCAATAGCAATTGGTTATTCGTACAACATGTATTAAGTATGGATACGACTTTTCATGAGCCAGTTCTTATGCAAAGAGCTATTACTAATCCAATCATCCAGAGATATGCTTATTACGCCATTATCGCGTGGGAAATATTGACAGCACTATTCTGCTGGATTGGCTGCATTGCTTTATTCGCAAAAATAAAAGAAAGAAATAATCACTTTAATGAAGCAAAGAAAATAGCCTATATTGGTTTATTCTTTGGTTTTGCATTATATATGCTTGGCTTTATCATCATCGGTGGAGAATGGTTTAGCATGTGGCAATCATCAACCTGGAATGGACAGGGAAAAGCGGGTTTATTTATAAGCCTAATTATGTTTGTCATGATATTCCTAGCAAGCGGAGATACGGAAAAATGAAAAAAATTAATTTGATCGCAATCTTCTTTTTTATGATCTATAGCACGCAATGTTATTCAGCCAGTATGAACAGCGGTCTTAAAAATGGACGTGACAAATATTACATGCAAATAGCCATGCAATTAGCTAAGCATAATCCAAAAGCTCCATTTGCTGCTCTCATTGTTGATAATGAGACAGGAAAAATAATTGCGGAAGGGCTTAATGCAAGTAAAATAAATCCTACTTACCACGGCGAAATGGTGGCTATTAATAATTGCGCGAGAAAATATCCGAATATTAACTGGTCTAAAGTAACCTTATATACTACAGCTGAGCCCTGCTCCATGTGCCAAAGTGCAATTGCCTGGGCAGGTATTTCAAGAATGGTATTTGCTACATCAATTGAGTATTTAAAAACTCATGGATGGAATCAAATTGATATTAGTGCTGCGGAGGTTAATAGAAAAGCTGGTTTTTATAAGGGAACGATTAGTGGTGGTGTTCTTGCTGAGAAGACAGATGCGTTGTTTGATAGAAAATAATCCTCTAGCGGAGCAACTCTCACTATCACTAGATTTTTAGCATTATTTTTTTATTTTGAGCTAAAAAATATAAAAATTAGTTTATATAATTGAATTAATCAAAAGTAAATCAATTTTGGAAATCTAATTTCAAGACTAAGGTAAAAACAATCTTACCCCATAATCATAATCAAAAATTTTTGGGGTAGTAATGTCAATAATAATGGAAGGCTCCATCATTGGAGGAGAAGACAATTCACCATAGCGAATTATTCGATCTGATGGCAAATTAAAGTCTGGAAAGTTTTTTACTATCCATTCATATAAGTCCTTAGGAAGCATGAATTCTTCACCTTGTTTATGATGTCAACTACCATCTTTATTGATAGATACATATTCATCATTTTCATCAACATAAATATGGATATGTTTTTGACCTGCATGATGCCTAGCTGAATCTATTCGCACTTTCTTGTATCCTTTGGGAGGTGGCACATCAAAACCATAGCGAATTCTGAACATATTGACCCAATCTTGATATATATAAAAGTGATAAATCGAATCGATATCACTAGGGATATTAATGATTTCTATGTGCAATAAAATTGAATGATTTACACTCTGATAACTTCCATTATCATTCATATAGATTTGTCTTCCCGCATAATAACCTATATCTCATTATAAATTGACCTCCTTATATATATCCTTTCTATAAGTTTATAGAAAAATATAAAGAAAGGGAAGCTAAGCGCTTCCCTTCATCAATACTAATTAACAATAACTAAACACATGCGTTTTATGATTTATTTCAATTGAAAAAAAATCATTGATAAATAAATCACGCGCCATTTTCTCGTAATCAATATAATAAGAAAGATGATCAGGTATTGTCATAGTATCTTCTGCAAGTGAAATTGCAAAATCTTCTTCGCTATTAAACTCACCATGATAGCAGTCATCTAATAATCGAAGCGCATCATCAAAATTACCATCGCAATGAGAAAGCACAGCAGCACCAAGCTCATCATGCTCAGCAATAAAACTTGCTAATGCAGAAACAGTTTCCAATCCTGTATATTCATTGATATGAACATCACCAAAATCTTCATAATCGTGAATGGCAAATTCTTCTGCATCTGGAATTGGGCTTGCTGCTAATATCTTTTTAACTTCTTCAAACAATGAATCAGAATCTTGATTTGCATCAATCCATTCACCGTGTAAATATCCGTTGTTATATGCTGCTAAACAAGCTATGTAAATTCTTGGTTTTAATAATGACATGATTTTCTCCTAATGAATTATTTACGATGTTGCAGCCTTTCTGACTGCGTAAGGAGAGCGTCACGCCCGCAGCGCGTTGACAAGGGTCGCGTTTTTTGCGACTCGCGCAGCCCTTGTCAAGGTGATCGGGTGTGATACGCTGACTGAGCAGGAGGAAAGGCGGACGGCCGCGGGACTGGTTTTTAGAGAGAGTGATTGAAACAAATTGATGGGTATTACATTATAAATTATTTTTTGATTAATTTTTCTATAAGAAGAAATCCCCACTCCTCCGTCGAAATAACTTGGCCTTAGTATTTTGTACGTGAGATAATAATTAATTGTTATAGCTTTTTTCAGTAATGACAAGTATATTTTCCCGCTTGTTTTGCCTGCTTTAAGCTTATTTTACCGATCTTCTATGAGGTTGCTAAATGCGTTTAGCATTTTTGGATACAAGTATCATTAATCAATGTCAAAAAAATTTGTTGACTGGTTGCGAGCTTCGAGCACTACTTAAAAAGAAAAATTTGATTCCTATTCTTGGGCCACATACAACATTTGAATTAAGCAAGGATTATTTAAATGGTGAAGACAGGGTAAAAAAATTTTTTAAAATTTTACTAGAATTGGATCCTGAATATACGTGTAAGCGTAGCTTCATGTATGAAATGGAATATAGAAAAATTAAAAAAATTATTGCTGCGGAAGATTTTCTTGCTCCACCAGAGTTTAAAGAGAAGATTCGTCGACGTGTCTTGAACTATGCTAACGGCAGTTTTAGTTCAGAAAATTTTATTCGAGCAAGGCAGGATTCCTACGACACTATGCGTAAAGGTTGGGACAAAACAAAAATGGTGACTATACCTGGAATTCGAGGCGCCACATTTTCTGATTATGTAAAATACTGTTTTCAGAATCCTAGCGCTATGGTTCAGGGTTTAGTTAAGAGGTTCTCAGCGATCACTGAAGAGGCTGTATCAGTTGATGAAAGCGATGCTGCGCTAATTTTGAATAATTTAAATACAATGCCAGCTTTGAGGTGTTTTATCTACACGCAGCTATATATTGAGTTTAAGTTTGCTGCGAGTGGTGATGTGCCTGCAGAAGATAGGTTCACTGATGGACTTCAGCTGATCGAAGCATCTTATTGTGCGGTTTATGTTACTCATGACCTGCGTCATGCTAAATATATTAACGAAATTAATCCAAATATCGAAGTTGTTTTATGGGATGACTTGGCACCTAAAAAGAATCCAATTAAGGAAAAGATATGTCAAATAGCAAATTTACTCTTGAGGATATTTCAAATGGCCTAAAGTTGCTTGAAAAAAAGTTTACAAGGATAAGCTTTTTGATTGAAATGGTTGATCATTATTATCAACCTGGTCAATTTCTAATTACGCACCGAACCACAGGGCTTTCCATGATGCTTTCAGAGCTTGCTTTTCACATATATGGACAGCTTGGGCGGTATTGTTTTGATGAGTCTCATGGTGGCTATTTAAACATTTCTATAAGCGAAATCTACAAACAGATAAAAGACCTTGCTGTTAAATTTCCACCACAAGGTATTGCTCATAAAGAGGAATTTGAAAAGGTGTACAATGATCTTGATTCCCTTAAGACCAAGTATCAGGAAAAGTTCCGCAATTTTAGCGATAAATATTATGCCCATCTTGAAATTAGAGCTACTGAAGAGGATGGTTCTCAGCTTGACCACGATAATATACGAGCGGATTGGCGCGACGTTCAGTCGATAGTTGCTAAGTCAAAAGAAATTCTGAATATAATGCTGTTTTTTTGGTTTGATCGAGATAGTAATTTTGAGAGTGGGCACTATCCAAGGGTTGCAAGAGATTTTTGGGAGCTTTTTGATTTACCAGAAAATGGTTCAAATCCTTCTGATTGGCGATGGCATAGAAGAACTGCACCACCTTCTTAGAGGCTGGCGTAAGCGATGAGCCATTTAATTCCTTTAAAATCAATACACTCTGCGATTTGATCATTTTTAATATAATCTGCTGCCGTTTTACTGTCATGTGACTGTCGTTGTTTGATTTTTTTTTCAAGCTAAGCTGAGATAGAATTCAATCACAAATGAGGTTTTTAAAATGATAGATACTTTAGTAGAAATGCGATGCTTAACGCCAGAGGAGCTTGCGAAGGTCATAACTAATTTACGAGAGCTACGAGGCTGGTCGCAAGAGGTCTTAGCAGAGTGTGCTCGTCTCAGTGTTCGGACGATACAAAGAGTAGAGAAAGCGGAACCATCTGAACTGGATACAAGGCGCGCGTTGGCAAAGGCTTTTGAATGGGAAGACATTGATGCATTTAATAAGCCTTTGCCATTTCCTAATGAAGAAAAAATTATGGAAGAGGAAAGAAAATTAAATGATACAACTACGCTTGTTCTTTTGGAAAATCGATTGTCAGGCAGGAAGTTGCGTGGGTTAATTGAAGGTACTCACGCAATGCAGGTTCATGAATATACTGAGTTGGCAGATGAGCCGTCCCAAATTTTTGCTCAATTACAAGATTGTATAAGGGATTATATGGATGTTTGCTGTGATCTTAGCGCGGTAGATAAAATTCAAATAGATAAAGATTTTCAAGCTGCTATAGATAACCTTCATCAGATGGATATTACGATTGGTATTGCTACTAGACGAATGAAACTTTCAAACGAAAATGGGGAAGATAAAACGCCAATTATATTTTCAATTGCATATCTCGTAGCGGGTAATAGTAAGGTGTTTCCGCCGTCAATACGCGTACCGAAACAGACTCAGATTGGTTTTTAAATGCTTGGTGGGGTTAACAATTTATTGCTTGTTTGAAACCGAGTATATTTTCATGATTGATTAGAATATCAATATGTTGACTCCATCCGTTTAGCGCTTCGTTTCATTCAGGCAACATTTCTTTTTTATTGTATGCGGCCATAAAGCGAGGCATTTTTCAACGACTACAGGGTCAATGCGTAGGGGTGCTCATCGAACGAATGATATAGTAATCGCATAGGTCAAATACTATTAAACAGGCTCATTACCAATACAATTGTGCAAACTAACCCTGTTTTCTTAGACATGTTCTACTTATCGCACGAATTATTATATGCACTCAGAGCCTCAGTGAATCCATCTAAATTAAATTTTATCGTCGTCATTCCTGATTGGCCACGGTATTGATATAGCTGAATTAAAAAATAATCATCTACAATCAACTTTTCTGTTAAATCTTTATTAACAGCAAAGACCAGCACTGGAAATATAGTCCGTGAATTTAAAACAGAAGATAGATCAAATAATTGATTATCCAGTAATAGATAATTTTTTGATTTAACATAACTTGGATCTCCATTTGAATATATTTTATTAAATACACTCACCACATCTTTAATTTTAGTTATCGCAGGGAAAACAAAAAATCCATTTGAATTTGCAGGAAACCACACTGCCAAACTAGTAACTTCATTTGGCCTATATTCCCCTCGCAGGGTAATGAAGCATCTACTATTCCAACGATAAAGACCTATATTGCTATTACCATAATGCCCAATAAGCATAGGTATGCTTATATTGCTATTTTCAGGTGATTTATCAGGTAATAGTTGTTCCGAAGAATTTGATATCTTTGGTTGAATCGATAGCTGAGCATCAGGAGAAATCGCTTCTAAAATTAATTCCGTGGGAATTGCAAAACCTAATCCTTCAGCCCCTACTTCTTCATTTTTTAAAAAAGTAATTCCAATTAAAGAACCATTTTTATCGAATAACCCACCGCCACTTGACCCTGGTGAAATCGCAGCGGTAGTCTGTAGAACAGCAATACCATCACTTTCATATTTATTCGATATAATCCCATTTGAGATTGACTTTTCAAACCCTTCTGGATTTCCAACAGCATAAACCTCTTCACCAATTTTGACACTATTTGATGGTCTAATTTTAACAGGCGTAAATTGTGCATCTGCCACTGTTATTAAACATAAATCGCCCTTATTGTAAAAGAGAAACCCTGTTGCTTTTTTATTTGGAAGATACACAACTAGTATGTTCCCAGCTAATGCTACATGACAATTTGTCGCAAGAATATTTTTATCAACAGCCACAGCACTACCTTGAAATGATTCTTTTGAACCCATTTCAAAACTTTTAACTAAAAATATTGAATGGTTTACAGAATCATAAACACTTTCAGCATTTGACCTTACGTCATCTGATGCACTGCTCTGAGCGTATGATGGTTGGATTTGATCTACAAAAAAAACAATAAATAAACATATGTAACCCACGACAATCTGGCTCATAATAGTGCCTTTTGGAAATTTAAGATTTTTTTACTAATAATTATTCTGCAAATTATTATCTGGATTTTTCGTTCCCTCCTTTCCGGTATAAGGATTAATATTTCCTTTGGTAGACCAATTGTCATTTTCAGTATTATTAGGGCTTGAACGGTGATAGGGTTGCACATAGGTTCCATCTTTTCTGTAATACCCATTTACACTTTCATCTGCAAAAACAGAAAATGAAAATGAGAATGAGATTATCAAAATAAAGATAAAAATCCTTGTTACGTTCATGATACTCCTCCTTATTCTAAAGATATTCTATGTAACTTCCATCAGTATATCTTATATGCATACTTAAAGGATTATCCTATGAATTTCAAATAATTACGTTATATATTTTAAATAAATTTCACTTTAACTTTATTCTGATGGAATCCAGCTACTTTACTCACATAAACTACCTCTCCAACCCTCAACCCCTGCTTAATCACATCAGGATGCACGATATACTCCTTATTCACCCTCACCGACCCCATACTCCCATCCCTTTCCCTCATATTAAGCTGCGCAGTAACAGTAAACGCATCCTTCGTGCCAATCCAATTCGCTACCGCCTCCGCGCTATCAACATCGTTGAGCCGGTGGCATATCAAGGTATTCACGCAATTTAAAACCTGCTTCTTAAACGACTCATCAATTTTATCCAAATCCGCAAGCCCCTGCGTGCCAAAGACCGCGTGCACGCCTTTCCCTCTGCCCATATTCACGAGATTCAACACTTGCTCCCCAGCAAACACAGAGAATTCGTCAAACACCGCAAACACTGGACTTGCATTTTGCTGCCGCCGATCAATGACTGCTTTGATATCATTGATAACTAATTTTCCTAATACTTTTGCAAAACTAGGAAAACGTAGTGCAGGTAAAGCAAAATATACTACAGCCTGTTTACGAATAGCCGCAGTCAAGGTAAATGAATTATCAGACTTATCAAAATACTGGCCTAATTCAGAATTAATTAAAATGTTTAAATGTGCCTGCAATCCTGTGATATCTTTACGTTCATAATTTTTGAGCTCCTTAACGCGCTCAATCAATTTCTCATCCTTTGTTTGAATCGCCAGTAATTTTAATTTTGTGTAATTCAAGCAATCCACAACTCGCTTTAATTCTAAATCACAATTTGTTTTTAATAATACTTCGAGTGTCGTTTGCAAATAATCTTCCGCGATTGAACGATAATAATCATTTTCCCACTGGTCTTTTAAGCAAATGATTTTATCTTTGAGTTCAGTAAAATTTCCATTAGCAAGGGCATCATAGGAAAGATGATTGCCGCAGTTAAATCCCATAAATGGCCTGTTATATTTTCCCGCCATTTGGATCAGCCAATTGATATTTCCCTCATCTGGCTTGCCATCAACCACAATCAAAGGATAACCCTTGATGATCGCACGTTGATAGAAACGCCTTAAAGTAATGGTCTTACCGCTACCCGTTGTACCCAATACCAATGCAATCTGATTGATGAAATAATCAGGTATCACGACCGCTTTGCCGCTTATTTTTGATACGCCCAAGACTGTTCCTGCAAATTGATCTTCTTTGATTTTTTTCAGTGATCGCTCGATTTGTCGATTACTTATTTCTTTTTCTTCATTGCGCCAAGTCCCTTTTTGCAGTGATCTCATCGCTGCTTCATGTGGATTATTTGAAATAAGCCCAACTAAGTTTAATAGACAAGACAGTAATAATGGTGAGCCTAATAAGTACAAATTGCCATAATAAATAGCATATGAAAAAGCATGATAGGGCTGATTACTAAGCATGAATTTCCATACAATTTTATTTTCTTTAAATCCATCTTTAATAAATGTCAGGCCTGCATGTACTGATAAGTATGATTGCGATAAATAAACAGCTTCCACCGCTAACAATATTGCAACGCCAATAATGATCCATTGGTTAAATTTTAATATCCTAAACAAGACAACATATAACGCTAATGCAATTAATGCCGGTATCGTTTGCCAAATCAGCATCAAAGCAAATACGAACATCCATAGGCTTTCACGTGGATGCGAATTGATATATTCATTAACCTTATCTTCTCCACTCGTCATGAATTTATCTCCACTAAGTATGTTTTAATCTTGGGAAATGACAGTGCTGCTTCTGTGATTGCAGCCATGATATGCGGTGAGCAAAAATACCAAACTTCGCTAAAAGACTTATCAACCGCATAATCAGACAAAATAGTGATCAAGCGTTGACGGGCTTTCATCGTTAATTCAACTTCAATAGCAATCCAACTTCCATCAGTTAAAATAACGATACCATCAGGCAAATGTTCTTTACTCCCTGGCATATCTTCATATTTTTGCCGGATCAATCTGCGTTCAGTAATCCATTCACAGGCTGGATATTCCGTTTTTACTTTTAGATAAGTTCTAAGAACTGCCATATGATGCACATAAGCATTTCTAGGAACTTGTGAGAAGTAAGGCAAGTCAGTATCAAGCAGTCTTGCGGCCTTTACTGTGAGATAATAAACCCCTGGATAATTGGGAAGCACTTCAGCATGATTCAGCATTTCAAATCGACGCAACACTTTCATTTGTTCATAGCAAGTTGATCTTCCCAAATTAAACCGCTGCATAATATGAGACACTTCACAAAACCCAAATTCATTAATAAATTTAAGGATACTCATCTCTCGTTCTGATAATTGAATTCCCATCTTTTTATTTTCCTCACATACAACACTGTGCTTTCAGGCGGAGGCCTCGCTAGCGCCGTGACCACACAGTTATGTTTTGAGGTACGAAGTAACTGTGTGGTCACGGCGCTAGCGAGGCCTCCGCCTACCCTTATCCTCCTGATATAAAAATAATTTGTTCCTAAGCAATCCTGGACTGTCAATTCAGGACGTTATTCGTTACCCTTTAAAATAAACCTCTGACACATGCATAAATTTATCTGGGTTTGCATCACGCTTGAGCTGAACCACAATCGGTACAATCGATTTGATATAATTCCTCAGTTGCTCTTCACTTGAAGTTGATCCCGCTTGCTGCATCATAAATACCAACTGAGTAAATGCTGCTTCTGCCGTATCTGCATGCACGGTACTTAAACTGCCTGGATGCCCGCTATTGGCTGCGCGCAAATATGGCCATACTTCTGCCCCTCTCAATTCTGAGAGAAAAATACGATCAGGACGCAAGCGCAAACAGACTTTAAAAATATTTAACGCTGTGATTCGCTTATCTTCTTCATTGAAAAGTAAATGTGCTGTATTAGGATGGTTCACCATCACTTCACGCGTATCTTCTACAGTGATTAATCTTTCATGCGCTGGAATACATTTTAAACAGGCATTGAGAAATGTGGTTTTGCCCGTTCCCGTACCGCCACTAATGAGGATATTTTTTTTCGCATGAATCGCATGTTTAATAAAGCTATACCAATCTTGATCAAAATAAAGCTGTTTTAATTGCTCATTTGCATTACTCGCACTTGGCTGCTCCACCTCTGCAAAAGTGCCATTTTCACGATAATCTTCCAGCTTCATATCGCGCATTTGCTGCCTACGAATAGCACAAACTAATTTGCGTTTTTCACAAGCTGGATGTAGCACAAATTGAATCCGCTCACCTGTTGGTAAGGTGCCTGATAATAAGGGCGTCGGATAATCTTTGTGATTATATTCGGCAACCAAGACTGCCAGCATTTGCAAAAAGTTAATATCTAACTCTTCAACAAAATAGCCCGTAAATTTACCTTGATTTTCTACATAGACCTCACCTGGTTGGTTTATACAAATTTCTGTCACACCATCCATTTGCAAATAAGGTTGCAAAGGAAGCAAATGACGTTCAAGCGCTTTAACTGACATGCGGTATTTCCTTAAAATAATTTTAATTTTGGTTTTGATAATTGCATGGCATGTTCAAAATCAAGATCACGCGCTACAAAGACCATGATGCGTTTTCCCTGCCAAGTCTTGAGTGTGGGTGCAATATTATTATTTTGTTGCAAACTCTGGTTTGAAGTTTGTGCAAAACTATTGGCAATCGCACTTCTATAGATCGATGCTGAATTATTTTGATCATCATTACTGACACCAGTATTGGCAGCCCCTGCACTTAGTAATGACATAAGGGAAGCTGTGCCAAAGCGCTGCCAAAAATGCCTATCGATTTCATCTGCGCCAATGCCTGCCACACCGAGCGCATCAACACCAGCTGATCCTAGTTGCACTGAAATGCCAGCCGGTGTCATCACCCTCGTCCAGGCAATAAATACTCTCGATTGTCCTTGTAACATTCCGCTTTTATATTGACCTAGCAAGCGGCTGCCCGATGGAATCAAAATCTGTGACCCATCTTCTGAATAAACAGGGTCACTTACTATGGCGCGCAAATGCCCTGGTAAATCAGAATCTGTGGCGGGTTCCAAGATGGCATGAATAAAGCTACCTTCTGCAATCATGGCGCTAAGCGGCGCCATGATTGTCGCCATTGCCCTGGCTGTATCCTGTGAAGAAACCTGACTCATGAATTGCGTATTGGCATCAGTTGATGTTTCTTTTGTTGATCCTGCTTCTGTCGGCACTGTCTTAGACTGACCGCCATTGACCACCATAAGCGGTGCAGATAAACGCTGCTGCAAGGCCTTTTGCTTTTCCATGATGAGTGCAACCTGTTGCTGCATTTCTTCCTTAGTCATTTTCGTCTCAACGGGTGCAGGTGCGGCCTTTGCTGTCTCAACCAGTGGTTTAGCACTAATAACTGGCTGCTGCTGCACACTATAAGTTTCATCTGATACTTTTACCGGCTTATCTGATTTCTTCCTCATGACATACATGCTCGAAAAAGCGACTAAAACAAGTGCAATAAATATCAACACCGCAGGCCTTTTTTTAGCTATAGCTTCAGCCACATCTGGCATGCCTTCTTTCTTATTATCATTCATGGTAATCACCTCTAGTAAATTTCTTTCCAATCGCCAATAGCAAGGTCGTTATACACGCTGGTCACATCATCGCCATCACGCAGGCTAAATTGCTTAGCAATAGAATTAACCACTAAATATTTTCCCTGCATGTGGTAATTAACCAGCGTTTCATTCTTATTTTGATCAACGATGAATACCGCTGGTAAATGGTTTTCGAATTTAAAATAAGTGAACTTGCCATCATCAAAGGCCTCACGCGGCGCAAGGGATTTATCACCGGTAAAACTATATTTCCAATTGACTTGCTCAGGATTAAATGAAGCGACTGTATTGCTAATACCTGCTTGATCAAAACCACCATCAAGATAAGTAAATTTCAATTGATAAGTTGGTGCGATGTTGCTGCTGGATGAATCAAGCTGAA
Source organism: Gammaproteobacteria bacterium (assembly GCA_013287745.1). Lineage (GTDB taxonomy): Bacteria > Pseudomonadota > Gammaproteobacteria > DSM-16500 > DSM-16500 > Aquicella. The sequence continues at coordinate 40,722 of JABDDF010000003.1, read as the reverse complement.
AATTATAGCTATTTGCATTAGTCAGCACTGTCATATTAGTTTTTGATTCTGCGACTGGTTTGATAAAAAGATAATTACCCACTGGCGCTGCCTGCCAAGCCATGCTGTCACCTATTGAAACATTCTGCACAGTTTCATTTGCTGCAAATGTGATTTGAGTTTGATAGCCATATTTGCCTTTTAACATGACCACATTATTGGGGTCATATTGCACGACCCTAACATGATGGTCTGCTGCCACGCTTCTAGGCATGCTAGTTGCATGCAGCACAGAAATACCGCCTATTAAAATTGCTGATGTAATTAATATTTTTTTCATCTTATTCTCCTATTTTTCTAAGTTGACTTGCGTTGTTTTGTAATATGTGACTTTGAAGCCAAGTGGATCACGGTCTAGCATTTTCTGTGTCGTATCAGCAGCGGCATATTTCCATTTAATAATGGCTTCCTTTTCTGTGCTTTGTACTGATTCAGAAGCTCGATCATGCAAATTCTTTTCAAGTTTGATATCTGCCGTATCATCATTTAAGCGGTTAACGGCAATCACACGCACAGTGATATATTTATCTTTGCCATAAATTTGATAGGGAGATTGTGCGTTACTGGAACTGACTTCTTCTTCGTATTGCTTTTTCACATGATCATCTGATTGCGACCATACTAATTGATAGGGAACATTGATATTGTCGTTGTCAAAACTCTCACGATTAATCACATAATGAATGAGAAGATAGCGCGTCATTGTCCAATCTGCGGAAAATTTACTTCTGTCTAATTTACCTATTTTTGTAATTTCACCGCTAGCATGATCAAAGGCATACAAGTAAGGCACTTTTTCTTTAAGTGGCAAGAGCAGTAAATGTGACAACAAGGACAGTAGCAATAATACGCTCATCACCATTAAGGCAAATAAAGTACGCCGCAGCCATAACTTTTGCGATTGATAAAGATCATATGCCCATTCCGATGATTGCTTATAGTGATCTTGCATGGTGTTTTCCTCTATATTGCTTCTGCCCAAATCGACCAGCCAATGCGCGTGCAGCAGGCGCTACACCTGATTTTTGCAAGGCAGACCTCGCAATATCAGCACCTACTGAGAGATTAGATAAGCTAATACCTCCGCCCAAAGCACTGCATATATGCCGCACTTGTGCGAGTATCATGGAAGTAGCAAGACTCAAACCCAAAAATGGTGCAATGCCATAAAATTGCAGCTGTTCAACCGGCTGATCAAGCATGGGCAAGGTCACTTTAATGACTGATAACATGAGCACTAAAATAGCCGAGGTAACAATTGGGATGAGTGCAATACCAATCAAACTTTGCAGCCAGGCAGAAAAAATGCCCTTGGTCGGCTCCCACAGCAGAAATAAGATGAACAGAGGGCCCAGAGCGAGAGAAATCGCCATCATCATTTTTGCATAAATAAAAAGAAGCAAGGCAAATACACACATGACTGTGCCAATCAGAAAAACCAATAATCCATAAAAAATAAATGCGATCCCTGCGGCACTAAAATTTACTTCACTCAAAAAATTCATACTGGCATTAATGATGGAGCTATAAATTCCATCTAACACTTCCACAATACTCCCACCCGCTTGCATATTCCCTGCTGAATTAACCAATATTTTTGCAATATGCGCAGGTTCATTGGTAAAGATGTTATAGACAAAAAGATAATAGAGCTGCCAATTCATGATAAGACCATAAACAGATAACATCACAATCATTTTTTGAATAATGACGCTTAACTGAAAGTGATGATGGTGATTTAGAAATTGATAGCCAATCATCATGATGTAAAAAGTAAATAGCAGTGTGATGACACCGCTATTGGCCTGCACTAAATTTATATAAGCTGATTGCACAAAATTACCAATGACGGCATCAACGGTATTTAAACTACTTGTAATAAATGAAGTGACAATAATCATTTAATTTATTCCTACCAGTGATTAATTTTGGTTTTACTACCACAGAAACTTGCGTGTTGGTCACAGGGTGCTTTAAGCGGGCTGCTCGCACAGGCCGTCATAAATAGCGTCATCAAAAAAATGATGCTTAATTTAACTTTGTTACTCATTTCAATATCTCCTATTTATTTAAAAACCTTGCATTGGCTAGTGCTGCATTGACACTGGCTTGATCATGAATGGCTTGCTGCTGACTACCTACGGCAGCTTGTCTTAATATTTGTAAATTAATGAGATTGCCTTCAACTTGGATGCGGTTATTAAGATCAAGCGCAGCTTTTACATCTTTTGTCTTTTCAATTTGCTGCTGTAGCATTTGTTGGTAGAGAATTTGATCTTGGATTTTATTGTAATCAAGCTGGCTTGTAGCACGTGCAGCGAGAATGGTTTGGGTTTGTAAGGCATAATATTGCTGGTTTCTTTTTTCATTCACAGCATGATTAAAAACATCTTCATCACTGGGAAATTGATTAGCCAAATTTCCCATCACACTGCCAAGATCACCATCGCCCCTACCAACCTGCGCCATGATAAGCACATCATTCCAATTACTTGAGCCATTGCCATAGGATTGATAATCATGGCTTTGATAGTCACCCCAGCCGGAATGACCTATCATGCTTTCATTGACACCACGTAGAAGGTTTTCAACTTCCTTTTGTGAAGTAAGAATATCTTGCTCGACATTTAATTCTGCATTTTGACTGTTTAAAATATCGGTATTAATCACATTGGTTTTTTCAATACGATTGACGATATCGGCAAACCAATTGGCGTTAGCTTCGGAACATATCAACACACAAATACAGACGCATAGAATAGATTTTGTTTTAAGCATCTTTTTTCTCCTCTAGCCGACGTTGAAATGGAAGCAGCCAATTATCAACATCATTCCCCACTTCCAAGCGAACTTGATCAAACAAGGCAAGCGTCTCTTCACGCCCTGAAAACAGGGCAATTTCTGTTTCAAGCCCGGTCAAATTAGCGCGTAGGACAAGGGATTGCGCATTGATGCCATTGCCAGATTTAAGTAAAAAATAATGTTTGTCGTCAGGAAGTGTTTTAAGCAGAGACCATTCATGCTCACTTAAGCCATGTTCTTCCATATGAATTCTTCGATCTGCTGCGGGATTGGGAAAAAAGATTTTGCAAAATGCTGATTCATTGATGGATTTACTGAATGCCAGATTGACCGTATCATTGGCAACCTGTGTCGCAAGACCAAAGATATTATTTTTCTTGCGTGGTGTTCTTGACCAATCATTGATAATTTTCTTGAAGTAATCATCATCAAGCAGCAGCCACCCTTCATCACAAAAAAGCATGCCGCGCACGCCTGCCAAGGCCTGCTCTATGCGGTAAGTGAGATACATGAGTGCCGGTGTCTTACACATTCCCGCATCGAGGATAGAAGCAAGATCAAAGCCAATGACATCGGCATCTAAGTTAAGTGAATCTATTTCATTATCAAATAACCAAGCATGAGTGCCATCACTATGCCATTGATCAAATTGCGCGCGTAATGAGCCTGCTTTCTTAGCACCAAAATAAGGTGCAAAATGACAAAGTTGTCTGTCAGCTTGATCCAGTTGATAAATACCATGGACTACTTGTTCAATGATTTCTATTTCCGCAGTTGTTAATTGGCGATCAGCGGGTTTGAGCATTTTGCTAAAAAGGGTCAACAAAAATTGACGGTTTTCTGCTGTATCATTTAAGCGACAGGGATTAAAGCCTGTTTTGATACCAGGTTTAATTCGTTCATAAGTACCACGCATTGCCCGTACAAAAAGTTCTAATCCACGGTCTTTATCAAAAATAACGCGCTTGCCGCCAAACTTCATACTCTGCGCAATGAGAAAGGCCACCAGAACACTCTTACCACTTCCCATGCCGCCAAATACAAGAAAATTACCCACGTCTCTATGATGAAAATTGAAGTAATAAGGACTGCCGGAGAGTGTTTCAAACACCGTGACGGCATCGCCCCAATGGTTGCCTTTTAATCTGCCCAATGGCTCATTGTGAAAGCTCGCAAGGGCTGCCATATTTTTGCTTGAAATATCGGCTGAACGGCAAATATAAGGAAAATTGCCAGGCAGTTGCGCCCAATAATCTAATTCACAGGCAACATCTTCGCGTACACAGGTGATATCAATATCCGAAAAAGCAGTCACAAGCGTGGCAATATCTTTGTTTAATTCATCTTGTGAATCAGCATAGCAAGTCAAAGTGAAATGATGCCTGCCATAACCAACTTCACCGCTTGCCGTATCATCAAGTACAGCATCAATTTCTTCTGTCTGCGTGATGGATTCATGTTTTGATTGCAGCATGTCTTGTTGCTGATCACGCATGCGTGACTTTGCGGCTTGGGTATCATAAAAGCGAAAAGATTGGGTGATGGTATATTCGATGGGAAATGAATTAAATTTATCTAGCATGCCTTGTCGAGTAACAGGTGCATAAGCCTTGATTGCCAAAATAGCAGCAAATTTCCTACTGCCATCCGCTGCACGCATTTCAATCGTGCCTGAGCGATTGTTAAAAAAGAGGCGTTTTCTAGGCAGTATTTTTGCTGCATCTTCAATTTTAAGTGGCACGTTTGATGAATTAAAATTAATTATTTGTGAAATAAATTCAAGTGGTGCTGAAAATGCAATTCCATTTTTTTCATAGGTAGTAAGCAATTCCGCATCATAATCCGCAAAGGCACTTAATACCTTTTGTGCAGCCTCATTTAATTCTTTATGGCGTGAAGCAAGATATTCCTGTTTTGCAATTTTATCAAAGCGATAAAGTAATTGACTGAAAATTGACTGGCCTTTGTTTAGTAATCCTTCAGCTTGCTTGGTGATAAGCGCAAGATAATGTTCCGTGTGAAACATCGATTCCTTTTGTATCCTTTCCTTATATTTATCATTTATTGTTTTTGCAAATGAATCGTTAAATTCTCCTGCTGGATAAGAAAAAGTCTTTCGTCTCACTTGCCAGAAATACAGGGCAAATTCAGATGAAATACTTTTCAATAAATTATTTCTTCTTGCCTTAAAAATATCGAGTGTCTGTTGATCTTTGGTGAAATAATTTAACCCAGAAAGTTTAATGATTTTGATCAGCTTGCCGCTTTTATCAATCAGAGTATCGTCATCATAATGCGTCAATACATTGATATGCCTTGACGCATTTTCTTCTCTTTTAAATAAATTGGAATTCATTAGATCACCATGGGCTATAACTATTCGTCTTTCCCCAAAACCATTTGTTCACCACCGAGGGGGTTTTTAATACTGCTTTCATGCGTATATAGAAAAAGTTTGGCTCTTTGATGGAACATTTAGCCATGATCAAGTGGATAACCACGCAAAGCGGTATGCCTAAAAGAGTATGAAAATCAATGCAAGTAAGTGTACAAAGCGAAATGTTTGCAAAAAATAATTTGATATTCACACCCATAAACATCGGCGAGCGTGTCAGCCCTATTGCAAGATGATCAAGTTCTGTGATGTATTGGTTTTCAATCATCATGACATCTCTCTAGCGAATATGAATTTGCGAAACAATGCCGCCCACAATTTCACCAGCACCAAAGATGATGGAAATACCCATGATGGTAAATCCAAGTGCCGACCATTTGAGAAAATGACCCAGGCATAAAAGACCAACGATCATCACAGAAAGCGTTGCTACCGCGATACCTGTTGCACCGTACATGGCGCTGATGATGTAGCTGAGACCATCACTGACTGGTGTTTCGCCATTAGCAAGTGCCACTGTTGGCAAAAGCATGCAAAGGCAATTGACTATGCGAACCATCATTTTGTTTAGTTTCACTTTCATTCTCTATTTTCCTTATTACTATGGTTTTCAATTTATGTAAATCACGTCGCCAATCGCGTCGGCCTGCCATGATTTCGTCATAATGCGGTTCAATATAATTAAAAAATTCTTCCCCTTTCCGTGGGTCGCCTATCGATTGCCAATGCAAGGAGCAATACCAAAATTCACTTGCGCGGGTAGAATCACTCATTGATCCTGGCAACTTACAACGTCGTCCCTTGCTTTGATAGCGACAGTCTGAATCAGGCGTCACTATCACCTCAGTTTTTGTTGCTTGCCAACCGCAGATGCATTTGGCTTGTTCGACATTCACCCATTGTTGACATTCCCTACAGCGCTCTCCTTTCTTCATCACTTGTTCTCATTAGTTTGTCTTATCGATACCTCTCCAAGATAAGATTCAAAATTATCTTTATCGAATAGAGTTACTGGTCGTATGTAGGTATTCATTTTGGGATCTTCTTTCCATTCTCTATATTTTTTTGCAATCACTTGAAAACATTTACCTACTGGCACGCCAGTGTTCAGCCTTCCTATGATGGGATTTAAGTTAGTATCATTAATGCGATATCCCCTGCCTGTTTTTTCATTCAAGAAATTTAGTATTTCCAATGCTTGTGATTTAAGTAATTCACGCTCTTGCTTTGCTTGTGCTTTTGATTTTTCAAAATCAAAATCTTTTAAGTGTGAGAGGTCGGGCTTGCCCGACATTAATTCCTGTTCCTTTTCCTGATACTGTTTCTGTTCCTTTTCCTTTTCCTGATTTCGAAAGGGTTTCGTAAGGGTTTCAAGTGCATCAATAAACTCTTCACTCAAATGCTTTTGCTGTTGAAGTAACTCATTCATTAAATGTTGAAGAAAATTTAAATTTTTAGGTAGCTCATCAAAGAGTTTAGCTATACTTTTCCCTTGATTCGGATTTTCAATAGGATGATATTTCATAAAACTATTGATGATCATCCAACTAGTTGCATCGTCATAGAGTAGAAAATTAATTTTTGCTAATTCATCTCTAGCTTGTGTGACAACTTCGAAGCTCCAGTTTAAATCTTCAGCGATATAACCAACGGGAATACGAAAGCACCCCAACATATTAGTGTGTGATGAAGTGAGTAAATAAGTTGCAAGTAACTTTGCCTGATCTGATAACTGACGAACATCAGCATGAGTCCAGAATTTAGTTTGAATTGAACCGTATATTCTCATTAGCCACCTCTGATATTTTCTATGGGGTACAATTCAGGTGCAGTAAGCTGTCTCGAAACAATACCGCTCGTTACGCGTTCAATGGGGATTGCATACTTACCTGGAATTCTTTTTTGGCCATTGCACATGCTGCGCACATAGCTTTCTGAGATGCCAAGGCTCTTCGCTAGCCAACGACGAACAGTTGCTCGTTGGATGCGAGGAAAGGTTTTTACATAATCTGATAGTGTCATTGTGATTTCTTATTATTGATTAAAAACCTGATGTTACTATACGTATACTTTATGTCAATGCTATTGAGATACTTTTTGTTATGTTGAATTATCGCGATACTACTGGTATCATTCGCAGACATAAAACAGCTAGGGTCTTTATCATGTCTACGTGGACAATACGCATTAAATCACGCATGAAAGAATTAGGAATGACGCAGGAGGTGTTGGCAAACAAAATGGGCATCACCCGCGGCGCTGTGACTCACTATCTTGCTGGCCGACGTGTGCCGCCATTAAAACAATTTCAAAAACTAGCGGCCATATTAAAAGCTGATCCAGCATGGTTGCAATTTGGAACGGTTGCAGAAGGTACACAACTCGCGAAAAAAGCAGACCTAAAGAATGACAAATCTGAAATAGCAAGGCATCGCCTGCCCATCCTTAGCTGGGAGCAGGCGTCACAATTTATCGGTACGACCAAAATTGCTACTAGCGAAATTAAAGAACATTTAGCGGATTTTTACACGAATAAATCACATTGGTATGCGCTACGTGTTAAAGGCGATGCTATGACGACGCCATTGGGTAATAGCAGGAGTTTTCATGAGGGTGATGTCATTATTATTGATCCCAAGAAAAACGCTGTACATGGGAGTTATGTGGTTGCTGTATTGCCGCGCGCAAAGGAAGCAACATTTAAGCAGTATGTCGTGGATGGTGGCGTGCGGTATTTGAAGCCTTTGAATCCGCAGTATCCGATTGTGAAGATTGAGGATAGTACGCATGTTTGCGGGGTGGTGGTTGGTTGCTTAGTAACTTATTAAATTAACTGGAATGTAATATGACAAATCTTATCTTCATTCCTGAATTATTGGACGATCAAACTCTGCGGGCTGGGAACGTAATTTAAATCGACTACTACAGCTTAAGAGATAAGGCAATTTTCTTTATCTAGCTCTCCAAATAAAGATTGTGCGCTAGAAAAAATATCTTCATTTTCCTCTTCTGATTTTGGTTTAAAAAATATTTCTTGTTTTTGACTGATTTTTTTAGTTTTATGTGTAGAACAAAATATTTCGATAAATTCATTTATATCTTTAGCAAGGAAAGCATGAAGATCCAAAGGAATATTATCTGTATACTCAAGATATAGGCCTTTTCCTTTAAGCAATACTTGAATCATCATTTCCGTAGTGGCTGCACTTCCTCTTTCTAAAGGCATAGCTAATACAAAGTAATATACGAGTTTTGCGATGCTTTGGAGAATATCATCTTTCTCATCGCAATTTAAAAATACTGAAAATTCATCTTTTATTTTTTTAGCAAGTATACCGAAAGCTTCATCTGAAGGTTCACAATGCATTATTGTTATCGCATATTCGCCAATGTCATTAAGACAAAGTTCAGTTACTACAATATCATCAATCAGTATATTATGTTCATCACTCCAGCCATTTGAGCGAAACTTTTCTACTAACGCTGGCGCAAAAGAAGCATATATATCTGTATATTTTATTAAAGTTCTATACCTTTCATACATTAGTTTATCTGCACTAACTAGCGGCCTAGTTTTACCTAATTTATCAACATCCTTCTGCTGCAAATTCATTGCAATAATATTTCTGCAATCTCCTAATAAAGCATAGAGTTCTAGAATATCTAGTTTATGTGTTTTTGCATAAGAAAGAATTAATTTAATAGCGACATTTTTATAAATTTTCCAGTTAGCTTGTTTATCTAAATCCCAATATTGGGTAAGGCTAGTGTCTTCAGTAGAATTTTTAACATTCTTAAGTTTTTTTAAATCAAATAACTTAGTCATCTCAGTTTGAAGTTCAGTGTAGGAAATTTTTGGAATAAAGGTTTGATCCAAAATAGTGGTATTAGATTTTATATCAGGATTAGAAAACATTCTGGCGAACATTCTGTAGACTCTCGTATAGTGTTGATTTATGATTAAAGAATATATAAAACTTAAATGTAGGAGCCCAATTATATATTATCTTGCATTTAAATTTTTAAGGTTTTATTAAGGTTAAAATACACTTCTAGCAAAGCACCTTAATTAATTCTGATACTAAATCAACATATTTCGACGATGAATTAGGGTTTGTAATACCTATTTTCAACAAATAAGTTTAGGCATTACATTCATTTACGATATTACAAAACCAATTATTATTAACGATTCGTGAAAATAAAAATGGAACTGACTCTTTCCCACGCTCCACTATTTCTCAACCATCAACCAACAACCCCGCCTTACCCAACGCCTCCGCCACATCATCAAAATTCTCCTCATACTCCCAAAATATCCATCGATTATCTGCATAATCAATCAAAACAAGGTCTTTACACAATGACTTAATTCTATCGACAGCGATTAATTTCGTCGTTGGTTTATCAACGTAGCATTTTTCTAAAATTTCCTTATTATCGCCATCGAAACCGTGCATAACGGTATGATTTTTTACTGTCAATTTAATAAACTTCATGACGCCGCCTCATCTGCTTTAACAAAATCTATTTGCCGAATTTTTAAAAGTGTTGGTATTCCAAAAATAAAGCATAATATGCCAAACAACATCACTAAATTTTGTAATCCAATGGTTTGCTCACTAATACTAATCAACAACCCCGACAAGGGAAAAAATAAAAATGTGATGAATATAATCGAGCCTATTGTTCTACCTAAGAGTTCTTTGGGTATAATACGTGCACGTTCGCTTCTAAAAAAGATTGAAAACAATGCATTGACCCCATAAAAAAATGCATAAATTAAAACATAGGCAAGATAGCTATGGATAAACCCAAAACAGATACAGCTAAAACAAGCTAGTAAAAATGTGATTATACCAATTTTTAATATAGAGATATGTTTTAACGCATAGTTAAATAAAATAATGACAAAGGCGCCAAACAAACCTGATGAAAAATTCAAGAGCGCATAAAAATGATCTGATTTTTGAAATATCCCGACTACCATTGCCGGTGCTGAACCTGTCATTAAGCCAAACAAGAGATTAAGCAGCATTGAAAGCAAGATCATCTGAATTAAGTATGAATGCTCTTTAACTACGTTAAATCCGAGTAATAATTCATGAACAACATTACCCTGTGTATTAGCTGTATGCCCTTCCACCTTAATTATTTTCATAGCCAGTGCACTTAAAAAATAAAATATCATTGCGATTAATATTAAATGATTAAGGCTAAAATAGATAAGAAATATCGCTGACAAAAATGGGCCAAATAGCAAGGACATAAGCTCTAAGATTTCTAAAATAGATTGTGATTTTGGATAATATTGTGAACTCACTAGCTTTGGCGCCAATGACTCAGCAGAAACATAGCCTTGTTCTGATAAAAAGCCTGCGGATGTTGCTAATATCATTAATACGTATAGCGAAATTCCCTGGAATATAAGCATCAGTAATAGGGATAGTATGCACAATCCGCCAACGACTAAATCTGTTAGTACATAGACACGTTTTGAGCCAAAGTGATCTGCACAATAGCCTGATAATGGAAAGGATATCAGACGTGCTGCCCATTCTATGCTAAACGCGAGCCCAGAATAGAAAATGCTATTCGTTAATTTAAATATCAAGAGTGGTAAGGCAAAGAAAAGTATTTGACTGCCCGTAAGACTAAAAAATCTTGCAATGTAAAGCCATTTAATTTTATCGATCTGCATTGTTACGATCCTGTGTCATAAAAGGCATCCCTGCCTATTATCCTTAACTGACCATTGCTAGCTCATCTACTTGAATATTTTTTGTAGATTTAACATGATTATTTTCATCTAACATAGCTACTTTCGGTTTAAAATTTTCGACTTCTATAGCATCAAACATAGCATAGGAGCAGATAATAACACGATCCTTGGGATTTGCTAATAAGGCTGCCGCTCCATTAACCGATATCATCCTAGAGCCACGAGGTGCAGGAATGGCGTAGGTCGTAAATCGATTCGCATTATTTAAATTATAAATTTGGATTTGCTCATTAGGCAGGATACCCACTTTATCTAACAAATCCTCATCAATGGCACAAGAACCTTCATAGTGCAGTTCAGCGTGAGTAATTGACGCTTGATGTAGTTTTGCTTTCAACATGGTTAATATCATGGCATTTTCCTCTTTTAACATGGTTAAGTTGGATATAAAAATCATTTATAATTCGATGAATAGCTTTTTCAATTTGCTTTGTGCTTGTACCTTTCAGCAGATAAGCAGCGCTAATATCACGGTACTCACCATTCCCATAGAATATGTGCCCAATCGTGGGGAGTTTCTCATCTATAATTTCAGAAATTTCGTCTTTCATTTTTTTTACTTTGATTACTTCTGAAGGAATTAAGCGCGGTTCAGGTATCAACAGCCATCCACCTAGCTGCTGCCTGTCTAACTCGTCATAAATAGGCTCGCTAATATTTCTCCCTAGCTGAATATCAATCCACAGTTGAAATAAATTGATATTAAATATTTTTTCATATAGGTATGGAACTTGCGCCCCTCCAACACGTGCGCCTATTTCAAGAAAATAAATAGTATTTGATGGATCTATAATGAGCTCTAAGTGAAATGAATTATTATCCAGTTGAAATGCTGCAATGACCTTTTGAGTAAATTCTTCAATTTTTGTAATTAATAATTTATCGTCAATCATGACTGAGCCTAATGGAGTACCTTTTGTGTACTCAAGGCAAGTGTTTAGGTATTGAGAAATCTTTATAAAGATGATCTTGGAATTAAAAACGATTCCATCGACATGATAGACAGTGCCATCAATGAATTTCTCGCATTCATAACCATCCATATTTATCTGTTGTAAGGAATAATCAAGCTCATTATCATCGTGAATTTTAATAACGCCTTCGCTTGACACACCATCTTTTGGCTTTAATATAATTGGGTAGTCATACTGAGTAGCAAATGAATAAATTTTATTTATATCATTAAGCCCTGAAAAAACTGGAACAGTAATCCCCGACTCCTGAGCCACTTGTTTCATTATGACCTTATCTCTAAATTTTAAGATATCATTCTTTTTTAACCCTGGAACATGATATTGTGACCGCAAATAAGCAGCTAATTCCTGATCAATTTCTGATAGCGCAATAATGCAATCTATCTTAGCTATTTTCTTAAAGAAAGAATCAGAATTTGCATCTAATGATGCAATATTAAGATCATCAAGGACTAATATACCCTTTGAAATTGATTTATTAGCATTCTTTTCACCCACTTTATTAGTGAGATAAAATACCTCATACTTCTCATGATCAATCAATTTCTCATAATTACACAGTCGATCATTCCATCTATTAATAATCAATACGGAAGTATTACTCATTAGCTTTCCTAGTAAGAATATTTAATTTTTGACTTGCAGAATTTAGTCTTGATTCAACTTCAGCGTGTGATTCACCATAAAATATTATCTCAGCAATACGCCCTCTATAATCTATAAATGGTTGGATCACATCCCCTTCCTGTAATAATGACCTTAACTGATAAAAGCCTGTCATTTCGTGTATTTCATCTTGCCCCATCAATCCAGTAAAGATATTTCCTGCCCTACCATAAATAAATCTCACACCTGAATAGCGTTTAAATTCAGATAGTGTCTTATTTTCCACAGATTGCCCTAGATAGGTTTCGACCATTTTTTCAGACAGGGATATTCCTGTCGAAAGCTCAATTAATTCACTGATACAATCCCCAACAAGACGAGCTGCTATTTCAATTAATACGGGCTCTCCATTCGCTAGTCGTATTTCTGCATGAAATGCACCAACATTAATACCTAATGCCTTAATCACTGAACTTGTGTAATCAAGCAAGTCATTTTCAACTTCGGCACTAATATTCGCTTTAACAATATGACCAATTTCTACAAAATATGGTTCAGCACCGAGATATTTATCCGTTATAGACACATAATTGATGCGACCATTATTAACATATCCTTCCACACTCAACTCACGACCTGAGATATATTCTTCTATGAGAATATCACCCTGCATTGAATAACCCATATCTTGATATTGATCTTGCAGCAGGATACATAAATATTTTTGCAATTCATCAAATGAATATATTTTTCTAATATATAAACTACCAGCAAGATGCGATGGCTTAACAACACAGGGAAATAGAATTTTATTTCTTAATTTTCGAACATCATCTAAAGATTGAATGACATGAAACTGTGGCATTCTAATACCTGAATTGACAAGATGCTCTCGCATTTTATGCTTAAATCGCATAGCATCCACTGTCGATACAGGAAGGCCCTTTAACCCAAAATAGTGGCTTAATCGAGCTGATGTAGGCACGTAGTATTCAAACCCTGGCAAAATAGCGTTGATTTTATTCTCTACGTTTAAAGTATTCAGCTTATTTCTTAATGCCATTTCATCATTTGTATCAACCTCAACAATTTTGCAGATTTTTTTATATTTAACAGGAATTACTCGATCATTTGTATTTGACGTTAATACAATGACATTGTTCTCTAAGTTAAGGCTGGCATCGATCAACTTAATGCCAGCAGAACTTGGTTCAATAATCGCAACGTTGGATTTCATAACACTATTCCATCTTTTTTTATTTATGAGGCCTTTGATAAAGCTTCATTCAGCCCGAGTGTATTATCATAAAGCTCTTGATAGTATTCACCGATAAGATAAATGAAGTTACTGATATAAGTTTTAATTTTATCAATATCACTGTCATCTTTAACTGTTGCTTGTATAGTAGAAAACATTAAGCTTAGATGATCATGCTTCTCGTCAAAAGAAAGATGTTTCAATGAGCCAATAACTTTATCTTTTCCAAATTCATCGGAAAATTTATTGGTGATAATATGATTATAAGTATCTGAATACCATTCCACCAACCAATTCCATACCATCGTTGGCATAGCACCATCTTTCATAATCGAATAGTACAGATATCCAATCAATTTTTTAGTTGAAAAAAATGGGTCGGTGTTATCGACTTCATTTGCAGTTACACCCAGCGAATTCAAATCGCTCATAAAAAAAGCTTCATGTCCATATTCTTCTGATAAATAAGTTGCTAGCTTCTTAGACAAGTAATTATCTCGATAACCTAGCTTATACAGTGAATAGGCATCAACCTCATTGTTTAATTTTATTCTCAGAATGATTTCAATCAAATGCCTTTTATAATAGGCTAAATCTGTTTTTTCACCTGAATGAAATGCCTTTGCGAATGAAATTTTTGAAAATAATTTTTCCATTTCACACAAACAATGGTCTACAGCTTGCTGACAGCTAATTTTTTCACGCATAAATATTACCTCTTCTTTTTAATAAAATAAATTACTCATTTTGAACTCAGTTATTACCTTTAACGATCATTAAGAAAATATTATTCTGTTTTTAATTTTACATGCATAGCTCGATAAAAAAATTCCATAAAATATTCTTTCAAAATTAATTAGGTCAAATAATGCAAATATCCCTGTTTCTTTTGCAGTAAATTTATTTTCTTCAAGTAAAGTTGAATTTATTGGTTCATTTACAGCTTTTGATTCCAAAACTGTTTTTTTTTCGCAGATATAAAAAATGACATCTTCATCAAGCTTGTCGACATAAATGAATATTTTATTATTTGTGACATGAAGACTTTGATTTTTATTTATCTTTTGTTGATATTCATGATGAAGTAAATTGTGAATATATTTAGAAATATGCAGATATGCAATTTCGCCTTGCATTAAACGAGGCAAATATCGTTGTTTAATATCTTCCGTTCCATATTGTAATATTACATACAAAGCACTGACCTGAGATATAAATAAAGTAAGGAAGTTGATATCAGGATAATTACTAAAAAATCCGTCAAAAGCAGCAATACAATCTTGCCAGCCAAGGCCATAACCACCATAACACTTAGGCATGGGCAACACCCAAATACCTTGACTTGAAATCAACCGCCAAACATATTCATGTGAATACTTCATATTCTGATTCAGTTCAGAAATGCTAGTCATTTCTTCGCTCAATCGCGAATATTGTTGATATAACTTTCTCTGATCCTTACTTAAATTGCGCATCATACGCTTTCCCTCTAACATTATTCAAAAAACATATACATTCAGCTCTCTAATAATTCTGTACTCCTCGCTGTTTGAGCGAGTACTCCGTATCCGTTCGTAAATCGTTTAAAGCTTCAGTTAAGTTAGTAATGGCAGAAATAAAGAAACCGATATATTTGAATTCGTTTAGTCTGATTTCTTCACTCTGACTAGAAACACCAATTAACTGGCCCAAATCCTGCAACCCCTGCAATAATGTGTTGATCGCATTGTCTATATGCTGATTGATATATTTAAGTTCACTTGATTCATAGAGTAGTGTTGTCGACTCTCCTTCTAATTTTTCATATCGCTTCAATAGCGAAAATAATTCAGTAAAAGAACTGTCATTATTCTTTTTATTTTTAAAATAAAAATCAATCATATGTCGCGTCTCTTCTTATTATTTAATTTCATATTCATTTTTTGGTGAAATTATGCTACAACATCCACCTAACTTTTATTGCCATAGGATGATATTTTTGCGTATTTTTAACTCAATAATCATCTGATAGCAAAATGATATTATCCAATTTAGATATTGTCAATTATATTTTATAATATTTAGATATTTTAAAAGGGGTGCATATGACTAAACGACTAGAAAGAGGCTCAACGGAAATAAACAAATTATGCCCTGGCGGCGATCAAGCTGTCTTAAAAGGACTAGGCAAAACCGCACCTGACCTAGCAAATTATGTTTTAGAGTTTATTTTTGGTGATCTTTACCATCGTGACGGACTTGAACTAAAAACGAAGCAAATGCTGACTGTTACTATTCTTGCGACATTGGGAAATGCAAAACCTCAGTTGGCTTATCACATTAATTGCGCCTTAAATATTGGTATCTCACGATCTGAAATCATAGACATTATGACTCATATTGCTGGATATGCAGGCTTTCCCGCCGCTTTAAATGGTGTAAATACTGCAAAAGAAGTATTTGCTGCAAGAGATGAAAAGGTATTGGATAAGGAAAATGAAACTACTAAGGAATAGACTCAGCAGTGGCTTAGGCTGTATTTTCGAATGGTATGATTTTGCTCTATATGGCTTTTTTGCGCCTGTCATTGCAAAATTATACTTTCCCTCTGACCTAACTAATATTGCAATCATTAAAACATTAGCTATTTTTACAGTAGGCTTTTGTTCACGGCCTATTGGAGCTCTTATTTTTGGCTACATTAGCGATAAATATGGCCGAGCAACATGTTTAAAGTTAACACCTCTGCTGATCACGCTTCCAACAGTCTGCATGGCGCTTCTACCTACCTATCAACAGATTGGTTTATTTGCTCCCCTTTTATTAACTATCATTCGCATACTTCAAGGTATCTGCATAGGCGGAGAATTTACAAATAATATTATTTATTTTTGTGAATCAAGTTCAAGTAAATATCGTTATTTCTTTGGAAGTATAGGTGCATTTACAGGTAGCATTGGAATAATGATAGCATCCTATGCTACTTCACTTTCATTTTTTATCTTCCAACACAATGTATTACTTTCTTATGGCTGGCGTATTGGTTTCTTCCTTTCTGCTCCGCTTGGTTTATTGATTTATTTTATACGAAGAAATTTAGATGAAACTATTATTTACAAAAATATTCGCTTAAATTCTACCTGTTCAGCAAACCCTATTATCGAATCATATCAAGATCAATTTCATAATTATTTAAAATCAATAGGACTTATTTATTTTCCTGCGACTGCATTTTATTTTATTTTCATGTTTATCCCGAATTATATGAATAGCATTTCAATCAATGGCGCTCATGATATTTTAGGCAATAATGCCTTGTCATTGTTAAGTAGATTGTTATTCATTCCTTTAATGGGATTAATAGCTGATCGTTGGTCTGGTATTGGTATGATACGACTTTCATGCGTATTATTTATTATTTTTAGCATTCCCTTATTTGATTTACTTCTTCATAATCCTGCATTAATTTTATTTCCATTACTTGCTTTTGGACTATTATCAACTATTAATTCTGCAACAATTCCGGGATTATTAATTCAAATCCTTAAACCCAATACGCGCTCAACAATTGCTTCCTTTTCTTTTAATTTTAGTTTTGGCGTGCTTGGTGGCATTGTACCAACATTAGGATTTTTATTAATTCAACAGACCAACATAGCTGACGCACCAGTATATTATTTAATATTTTCTGCTCTTGTTACACTATTCACAACATTCTATATAAAAAAGGATGATTATCATGAATAAAAAATACTCGCCTATTTTGACCGATACAACAAAGGAAATATTTTTTAGATATCTTGAGCATGTTGATCTACCCGAAATTGATTATTTTGCAATAGGCATTCAAAGCTCGCTTACAAAATCCAGCATCTCATTAATGTCACGCCCTGAGTGGCAAAAACATTTTAATTATAATCAATATGCTGAATTTGATCCGCTAAGAAAGGCGACTTTAAATACAACACGAAACTTCATCCCATTTACTGAAATTGATTATTCAGATAATTTTGGCAAGGAAATCATGCATCAACGCGGCTTGTTTGGTATACAAGATGGTATTATTTTAATGGAGCGATTAAAACACCATAATTACATTGTAACCTTAGGTACTAATTTTTCTCGATTTAATGCGTTTGATTTTTTAAATACACATTATGATGGATTAAAGAATTTAAAATGTGATTTGATTAAAATTATTGAGAAAGATGCAATACAATTTCTTTCAAAGCAAATTAGTAAAAATTACGATTGATCATCTTTGGATCGATGCCAGATAATAGGAGCAACACTTTCAACTTTCACATTGAACAGGATATTGTTAAATTTTTTGCTGTCATGCACATCTCATTAATTAGAATTCGATATTTTATATTGATTATAGTAAATGTTGAGCCGCGAACCCACGGTTTCTATATCGCATTAATTCCTGGGTTCGCTGCGTTCATCCCGACTTTATGATGACATCCTTTAACTCAATTCTGCTTTAAACACACCATTACCATTTGTACCGGCAAGCAACTTATTTTGATAAAGTGAAACACTTAATACATCGTAATTAGTGAGTCCTTTATTTGCCGATGTCCAATATTTGCCGCCATCATAAGTGAAAGAAATACCATCATCGGTTGAGACCAAATAGTGATTCTGATCAATCACAACAAGATCAGAAAAATGATAATCTCTTAAACCATCATTAATTAAATCCCAACTTTTTCCACCGTCTGTCATTTTAATAACCCCAGCGCCATTAATAGCAATCACTATGAATTCATCCTTATAACCTGAAATACGAGAGCTATAATGATTGAGGTTGTTTAATAAGTAAGTCCAAGTTTGACCATTGTCACTAGAGCGTTTAATGAAATGACCGTCACTAAGATAAATGGATTTACCGTCAAAATAGCTAGTTAAACTAGAATTATTAGCTTCTGTTTTTAAACTAGTCCAATGCAATAAATCTTGAGTGAAATAACTGTCTTTGTCTTTGCCGCAATTAATAATTAAACTATTATTTTGACTAGAAAGTGATGTGCATTCATTATCCGTCAATTGTTTAACAGATTCCCAAGTTTGTCCTGCATCTTTAGATACCATGACTTGTTGACTTGAATTGGTATTTGTACTTTCTAAAGTAATCACTTGCTGATTGAATATGACAACATCATTGATGACATGGCCTTCACGGGAAATTTCCCATGATTTGCCTGCATCATGACTAATATAAAGCTGACCTGAATATTTATCCGCTATAGTAAAGTAATTTTTTTCATCTAAAGCGACAGCATGCACACTAGCAGAAGTTGAATAAGGCATTTTAGGCAGTTCAGTGTAATTCAATTGAGTTTCATCACTCAACATTAATCCTTCATAAGCACTCACAATGATTTTACCATTTTTTAACAATGTAAAATCTGTGATACCTTTAAAGCTATGTAATAACTGCCAAGTTTTTCCATTATCAGTTGAACGCTTTAAATCTTTGTTGTTAATTACATACAAGGTATCTTTAGCGTCGACTTTAATCGTGTACACATTGTCTAAATCATTTATTTTTTCCCAAACACGACCATTAACATCAGTTCTATACAGCCTGCCAGTCGCTACAAAAATATCATGTTTACTATTAATAGCTCCGCCCCAAAGCATTCTATGTTCCCAGTTAGTAGAAGCTTGAGTCCATAATGAACCGTTATTGGTGGAAACAAATAATCCATCACTGCTAGTCATTAAGATATTGTCTCTACCTATGATAGTCCAGAAAGGATAACCTCCATCAAGACCGAGTTCTGCCGGTGTAAATGTTTTGCCGCCGTCAATAGAACGATATATACCTGGATAAGAATAATTATGATTGGTAATTAACATAATTAAATTAGGAGAGAGTGCAAATAATTTATCACAAGAACTATCTTTTGTTGTATTTAATTTCCAATGTTCACCTTGATCTATGGAAGAGTAAACATGGTTTCCTGCAGCTAATAATAAACGATCTTCATCTACTGATATCAAGTCAAGGACTTCTTCATTTTTAGGCGATGGTAATGCTTTCCAATGCTGTCCGTTATCGATAGACTTATAGACTTCGCCAAAAGAATAGCGATGAAAAGCAAATAGCGTGGAATCATTATTTTTCATTTTAACAATATGAAAGCTACCGTTAGTAAGAGGGCCTCGCAAAGCTGTCCACTTAATGGCAGCCGTATTGACTTGAGCACGCTGGGCATGATGTTGAGATTTAGGTTGTTGCTGATTGATGAATTGAGTAATTTGTTGTTGATTGTAAGCCAAGGCACTTGAAGATAAGGATAAAAAAATCACAAAATATTTTAATTTCATAAAAATTCCTTTTTATTTGGATAAACAAACGTGAGATTATACGGTTAATTATGTCTTTATGGCAAACGTGTTACCGAGACGACACAACGCAGTGCAGTTTCTCTCAAAGTAAATTATTAAAAATCGCGATTAATCATCTTTAGATCGATGCCAGATAATAGGAGCCACACTTTCAACTTTCACATTGAATAACACGGGTTCTGATGTATTTTCATTAGGATTAAGACAAGTCAAATTTATTCCACCGCTGCTATTTTTAACCACTCTTCTAAAAAAGCGCGACTTATCTTTAAGATAAACAATGCAATCTTTATTGATTACCGTTTTAATATCTTTACCTGACCGCAATTTGCCGCCAACATAATCGCCAGGCTTATAAAAGGGGCGCATTTCATCTCCTGACACCATCATCACTACAGCATTGGCATAGGATTCTTTAAACAAATTTGCATCACGAATCATGCAAGCCTCATCATCCTTTAAAGGCATTTGTGCTTGTTTTGGCTCAGCAAAATATTGTCCGATCGTTGCACTAGAAGTTGGATCAAGACCAATTCCTTCTAGTAACCAATCTTCAGTTACAATCAAGCCTTCGTCACGATACGCATCTATACAACGCTTTACGCCCGCCAAACTTAGCTTAACTGTTCCATTTTCCCAAGATTTTAGCGTCACTTCTGGAATACCATGTTTTTCTTGAAGGAATGCCCTGCTTACACGCAGTAATGCGCGAAGATGTTTTAATCGCTCACTCGGATTTGATAGGCTTAATGATTTAGACAATTTTTTCTTCATTTCGTGAGAACCCGCCTTTGTGTTTGTTTATTATTGTTATATCTATTTTGGATATTCTATCCAAAAACCAGCCTAAAGACAAAAAAATACTTATCGACATTGACTATGTATACATATCGTCTCATCATGAGAGTACAAATTATGACCTATTAGAAGATTTTATTTTATGAAGACATTCACCTTCGTAGAAGCCGCCGCATTTTTAAAAATGCAGCCGGAAGGGTTACGAAGGAAAATTGCACGTGGAGAAATACCAGCAGCCAAAGTAGGCAACTACTTGTTAGATATACATGGCACTCTACAAACTGATCTAACACCTCTTTCGTTAACACGTGGTTTACCAAAATTACGTGTCTACTGAAGCGGGGCTAGATCATACAAAAGCATCATGAGCATGAACTATACGACTAGATTGTGTATCCATCGGTAATCACTACTCACTCCATTTTTGTTGCTTATTTTTCATTTCCTCAGCAGCCTTTAAACCTTCTTGATATGCTTCCGCCATTCTTGGATTACCGTTGCCCTGAGCCCATAATTGCTGGTTCCTCTCTGCTTCCGCAACAGCCCTTAAACCCTCTTGATACGCTTCCGCCATTTTTGGATCACCCTTGTGCCCTGCGCCCATAACTGCTGGTTTCTCTCTCCTTCCTCGGCAGCCCTTAAGCCCTCTTGATATGCTTGTCGCTGATTATTTTCGACGGATTGTTGATTCGTATCTGCATAGCTTGTTTGTAATGCTAACGCTCCAAGCACTATGAAAATATATTTTTTCATCTCTATGACGTCTCCTAATTATTACTTATAGTGGATGTAGAGGTAGGTTTTTAATAACCCCGACTTTATACCCCACTGTAGTAAAAAGTGTAACAACTTGAGATAGCTATCTCTTAAATTGTAGTCATTTTATATCAGTTTTAATGAAGCTAAAACATCGCAAGGCATTGATTTTAATTAATTAATATATCTGTCCAGCTTAACTCATAATGCTGAGGTCGGTGGTTCGAGTCCACCCATAGCCACCAAATACTTGCTATTCTCCCTTGGCGAATAAACGTTTAGCCACTTCTATTTTCCTTGTTGTATTCCTTGCTGCATTGCACACCGTATGAGTAACCAAAGAACGATACATTACCAGTTAGCACTGAAGCTGCGAAATTACGTGCATTAACTTCAACAGTATAGTAAAAAGCTGTCGTGGAAAAATCACTTCTCACAAAGGACGAGAGAAATTGATAAACATCACCGCAAAGATCCGGAATTACTGCCAAAGTTCAGTGGTGAAAAGAAAAGTTTAATTCCGTTTTTATTTTTATTATGAGGAGCATTTAGAGTATGAAAAAAAAATTAATTTTAGCCTTGTTTATAGCATCTATAAGTTTTGCTTTTGCTAATTGCTATGCAAATTGGCAAGGTAGTACAATTGAATTTACAATTATTAATAATACTTCTCAGCAATTAGGTTTTGGTCCTGCCTGGAATCAAAGTGCTGATACCATGCCAGAATTTCAATTTCCACAGGGAAAATATATTGCCCCACATAGCACTTACTCATATTTTATTAGCCCAGCGAAAAGAATAGAAGTAAATATCTTAGGTGTCGTATCAACAGTCGTCAGTTTATCTAATGACAACAGTCAATCTATTTCGACTATTTGCAATACCCACTTTTATGTTGAAGAAAATACAAACCATTCACTTGAGTTGACTAACTATATGAATGACGGTTTATTTGTTGCAAACTCAATGAAAGGCTATTCTTGCACAGGTTCCCCTGTTGATTTTAATAGTGGCCATTTACAATTGCTTGTCAGTGAAACCAAATAATCCATCAACGATCTAACTCCGTTTCCTTAGATATTGACATCCTCTCCGGCCTAAAGGCCGGAGATTTTTACCCAGCCTACATGCGCTTTAATTAAGTGTTTCAAAATATTTCAAATTATTTCACTATGCCCGATATATCAATTGCTGGCTCCATTCTTGACGGAATTTCTACTACATGCTAAGGTACGCGCCTCCTTAAATTGAATATAAAATAACACATAGGTGAATGTATGATTAAAAAAATATCTCTTGTGATGTCCCTTTCTGCTTTACTCTCCTTAGTTGGCTGCGCTGCTACATCAAGTACAACTATATTCCCAATGGAGCAAGGTACAGTTAAAGCAATTACTACATCGAGCGATCAAAACGCAGCACTCAAAGACAACCTTGCAAAAATCGAGCAATATTGCCAAAAACAAGGCAAAAGCTATGTCGTCATTGCACAGAAGAACTCCTACGATGGTGTGGATAAAGACGTTAAAAAAGCAGCCAACATGGCTTCGGATATTGCCTTTATGACATCAAATACCTTTGTACCAACAACAAGTCTGGATTCAGATACTGACAATAAAGTCGTTACAAAATTTAAATGTAAATAATTCTGACCGATTAATTGGCGGTAGCTTGATAAAATTTTAATACTTAGAGTACTGCCAAGAATCGCTCTGTAGATGCAATACAAGATAAAAATTCGAATTACATTATCGATTTATTTTCTCCATTCTTGTTGGATGCAAATCAGAATTTGTAACGCGCACCCAAGGAAATACCCTTCATCGCCATCACTTCATCCATCAACTTTACTGTCGCATTTTTTACAACTTGGTCGCGCCACTTAACACGTAAATGCAAGGTGCTCTCAGTGTCTCGAGCGGGATTTTATGCAGAGGCGCCCAATCAACGATGGGCCTCTGACATTACCTACATTCCAACGGTTGAAGGTTGGCTTTATCTTGCAGTAGTGATGGATCTTTACTCCCGCAAGGTTATCGGTTGGTCAATGTCAGATAGAATGAAAGACTCTTTAGTGATTAATGCGCTTAAAATGGCTGTATTTAGGCGTAAAATCTGCTCCAATGTGTTACTTCATTCAGATCGCGGTAGTCAA
Organism: Gammaproteobacteria bacterium; assembly: GCA_013287745.1. Classification (GTDB taxonomy): domain Bacteria; phylum Pseudomonadota; class Gammaproteobacteria; order DSM-16500; family DSM-16500; genus Aquicella. The sequence goes on along the minus strand of JABDDF010000003.1, from coordinate 16,818 downwards.
TATGCCTCGGATAATTTTCAACAATTACTGCGCGATAACCACATTACATGCAGCATGAGTCGAAAAGGCGATTGCTGGGATAATGCTGCCATGGAAAGTTTCTTTCATACATTAAAAACAGAGTGCGTCTATCATGAAAAATATCTAACTCGCGATGATGCAAAGAAATCTATTTTTGATTACATTGAAGTGTTTTATAATCGGCAGCGCAAGCATTCATTTCTTGGCTATAAATCGCCTGAACAGTATGAGCTTGCAAGTGGACTTTAGAAATTAGTGTCTACTAAATTCGGGGCAGATCATTCATTATTGGCATGGCATATAGTTTGCAAATGATCATATTTCTGCAGAAGATCGGAAAAATTCTTTCTCATATTTTCATCTAGAGATAAATACCAGGGAAACAGAATATCTTCGCCAGGTTTTTCGCTCTGTAATTGTATTAATTTATCTATAAACTTTTTAATTTTGTTTATTTTCAAGATAGATTCTTTGCATTTTCCTTCAAAAAACTTTTTATATTTATCACTTGCCAGGGATATTGCTGTTCGGCCAGCAAGATCTGGGTGGAAGGGATCAGCACCGCAATCTACTAAGGCTTCGATCACACCCAGGCTTGCTCCACGGTCAACTGCATAAGTTAAGGCTGTGTAGCCTGATTTTTCCTGCACTATCTCTTTTTGTGGATTATGCAAACGAATGGAATCACGCCATTTCATACTATTTGCAATTTGTCCGCGCAGGTTAATTTGAGAATTTTGTTTGAACAGGAATCGAATCAGGTTGGGCAAATGATCTCTGTCGCTCCTAATAGATTGTTCAATGGCAGTAGATAGTAGAATAGCGCTGCTAACTAGTGCATCTCGATGCAAGGTAGTTAATACTTCATTATCATTATGAAGAATATGCCACCAGAATGAAGCATCTGCATAGATCGTTTCTTCGTCATATCCCATGTTAAGAGGCAATAAATTAATTTGTTCATCTGTACCGAGTTTTTCTCTATATGTTTTATAATTCGAAAAAGTATTTTCTAACTCACTAGATAATGAATTGATCTGTGTTGATGCCAAGGTAGTATTGATAAATTCATTGAAACATTGCAGTTGAAATTCACAGTACGCTTTTGCCTCAAAATAAATTCGTCTATGTGTGCGAGATAAAGTAATCGATCGAAGTGTTAGATCATCATTGTCATTATCAGGTTGAATTGCAAATACCATAGTTTCTGTGATTGTTTTGATTGCATCTCTCACTAATAAAGTCATGGGTGACAATTTACCAGGCTGAATTTTATTTATAAAGCTAAGGGCAAGTCTTATACTTGGACCATTGAGGGAAGGTTCATAAGAAGAAGAGGGAGTAAAAAACATGGTGCCTTCCTGAAATCGACGCTGGCTCTTTTTGGCTTCATTTATTATTGCTCCCCCATAACAAGTTGGCACTATAATAATTTTACAATTTATTATTTCCTGTATCTTGATAATAAAATTTAGAGAATTTTGGCTAGCTTCAGATGTGACTGACAGACCATGACCGCCATAGCCAATACTCCCATGTGCATCTACAAGCAAATGATTTGCCTGTGGTAGTGTTAGCAATTCCTTATCATCAATAAGTGTCTTAGCATCGCCGACAATATGATATGTCAAATTTTGTTTTTTACATGCTTCTATATATTCAATCATCGCGCGGGATAGGATGTCACAACCATCGCTGTCTTTCCCAACAAGTATGATGATATCAACCCTGTCTGCTGTGCCTGTCGATAGCATGATGATCGATTTCCTCGTCGTGAATTTTATTTTATATTTATCATTACTTAATTATAGTACTAAGAACTCAGCTCGGAGCATAATATCACAAAATATCAGCACGAAATATGCTTAAGTTTTTTCTGTAAAATCAAAATATTAATTAGATAATTAATAAAAACTATGAAATTCTATAAAACTTCTTAGCCGTTTCTGCAAAGACACAGGCTGCTTCTTGCTCCGATAAATGAGAAACGCTAGCTTGATAAGCTTCATATAAAGCCACCACACCGCGTGATAATTTGCTGATGGGTAAGTGACTGCCAAACATGCAGCGCTCAGGGCCAAAAACATCAATTGTCGTTTTTATCCAAGGTTCTACTTGCTGCAATGTCCATTCAAGGCCAAAAATACATTCAATCGCAGTGATTTTGACAAACACATTTTTACATTCGCTCAATGCCTGCATATCACGCTTCCATTTTTGAAACCCTTGAGGTGTTTGATCAATTGGCCAACCCATGCAATGTAAGGCGAAATTAATACTCGGAAATTGCGTTGCATAGCGTAAAACCAATGGTATTTCATGTGCATAAATTTCAAATTCAAAGCTAAATGGATAGGCTTGAATTGCGGCAAATGATTCAGCAACGATAGGTTCTAATAAAATGCCTTCACGTCGAGTATAGCAATGATTTGGATTACTAGGATCCCATAGCAAATGATCACGCACAGACCGCACGACTGGAATTTTTGCATATTCAGCTAATAGTGCCGGTAAATTTTTATCGAGCAAATTAATATTTGCAATGGCAGCAGCGAGTTGATGATGATGGTCAGCGAGTGTTTGAGCAAAATGCATTTCTTTCAAAGGATCCGTAGAAACAAGTTCAGCCATAATTAATTTTTCGATGTGAAAATCTTGCATATCTTTAAAATAATCCCTTGGGAGATAGGTAGCGGGTAATGTCGTGTTATAAGATTCTCCCCACATGAGAGCGAGTTTTTCATCATGGTCTGCTAAAAAAAGGTAATTATTAACTTTTTGGTCATAAAAATGAAAATGGCAATCGACAATTTTTAGTGGCATAATTTAATTCCTTCGTACATTGGGCAAGAATTCACAAAAAGGATACCTTATGAAACGGATATTTGCTGCTGGTTTTTTTATTTGTATGAGCTGCCAATCTTTTGCAGCAGCTTCTTTCACTCTGCCAAGCAAGAATTTTTATCTCGGCGTTGGCGCTGGAGGTATGTTCTATAAGACAAGCGGTAACAATTATCTCAATACAGGCCCGGGCTGGCCAAATGATTATTATTCCACTAACGGCGTATCGAGTCAGCCCTATGGATTATTGGCCGCAGGTTATACTTGGCAGCGGAAAAAAACATGGCTGCCCAATTACAGTCTTGGCCTGCGTTATATGTTTGCTTCTAACGCCAGCATTTCAGGTAATATCAACCAATATTCACTGCCCGCATTCAAAAATTATCATTACTCCTATGACGTCCAAACCTTAACTGTGTTAGCGATTCTTAAGGCGGATATCTACCGATGGAATAATCTCATGCCTTATATTATGGCAGGAGCTGGCGTCGTTAATTATTCTACGCCCAATTACTCAGAACAAGCCTTGGTTGGTGTCACACCACGCGTCAGTCCAGCTTTTGGCGGTGTTGGCGGTAATAATTTTGCTTATCAACTTGCCGTGGGTCTGGATTATGCTTTGCGGCAAAATGTCTTAGTTAATATTGAATATGATTATAATAATTATGGAACGATTCGTACGGGCAAAGGTGCGAATTATGTGACAGCAACAGGCGCTAACTTTGATAATGAGTCACTCAAAAATAAACTTTCCGCAACTTCTTTGTTTTTAGGTGTGAGTTTTTACGTGGGATAAGGCACTAGCGCAGTGGGCTGACAATGGCCCTCACCCCATACGCGTCAAGCTAAGCATTCAAATACGAAATAGTCGTTCAGTAAGGAGGCCTTCCCCCATCGGGGGAAGGTGCCCAACGGGCGGATGGGGGAATAAGAATGCAATTATTAATATTCCCCCATCCGCCTTTGGCACCTTCCCCCGATGGGGGAAGGCCTCCTTACTGAACGACTATTTCGTATTTGAATGCTTAGCTTGACGCGTATGCCCCCTCCCTCCCCCTTCGCAAAAAGCGCTCCGGGAGAGGGGAATAGCATTTCAGCGGCGCAAACTCACAACCGTTCCAGTTGGCGCACCCGTATTATTACCAGGACAGAAGGTTATTTTGTAATTAACGCTATTTGCAGTCGCGCTATTTGTACAGGTATAACTGCTGCTCTTATCATCATAGGGATAAACATAATTTGATGGGCAGCCCGCCTTGTACCAAGAAAGTGTTGGTAAAGCACTCGCAATCCACACCGAGTTAGTCGATTTGTTCCCTGAATTACCCGTTGTGCCGCCACACTGTTGCACAATCGAATTATTTGATGGCAGGGTGAGATTGTTTGGTGCATCTTGCCAATTTTGACAGCCGCAGCAAGCGCTCTGATTAGCTGAGGTATAACAAGAAGCACTATACTCTGCGCCGGTGCAAGCAAACATCTGGGCAAAGCTAGCGCCGCCTGCAGCAGAAGCCGTACAGGTATAAGGTGCTCCGGTGTAAGCAGAATTAATGCCGCATACTTCATCCGCCGTCCAGTAACCTAACCACTTACCACACATTTTGGTTGAAGAATTACTGAGAATAGAGGAGCGTTTTAAGCCGCAAGCTTCGCCGCCTGCTTGGTTGCAATCGCTATTAAGCGTGCAAGTGGTAGAACCCGCATCTGCTACCCAAATGTAATTCAGTACAGGCGGCGTGAAAGCCCATGTGCAACCACCAATGGTTCCACCCGTCGAGACTTGGTCAGCGATAATGCCAGGCGATCCACAGGTGTAGGGATTGGTTGCATCGCGCGTAGCATTGGTCGGCCCCATCGACATGGGCACATTAAGACCATTAATACCGGTCACATCATAACTATCGCCATTCGTTTGAAAGGTCGGCTCAGCTTGAATAGCGGGTTGATTAAAGCCGACACCGACAGGACAAGCACCTGTACCGCCGCCGCAATCTGCTGTTTCGCAGACGCCGCTTGTACATCCCGTACGACCTGCAATATTACCGCTCCAAACAATGGGTTGGGCAGGCGTTGGTGAATAGACATATTCAGTCAAGATAACCGTATTTGTGCCTCCATTCGCCGTTAATTGATAGATGCCATTTGCAGGAGCAGGACTCTTCCAGAAACATTCCCCATGTTGTCCAGTCGTACTGTTATAAGCGGTTGGATCGCAGGCAAAGGCACCTGGAACACCTGATAATGCATCGCACGATGCATTACTGGTGCAACCCCACAATTGGCCTTGTCCACCGCCATTCATGAAAAACCAAACTGGTTGCGGGCAATCATTTTCAAAAAGAAAGGTTCGCGTTCCCTGTCCCGAAGTATTATTAATAACGGCAGAGGTTGTCGCAGAAGCAGAGGCAGAAGTTGCTGTGCCCGTATATCCAACACTGACAGCACCGCTTGTTGATGCAGTTGTGAAAGTACCCGTTATCACACAAGATGGCCCGCCCGCTGGCAAAGTAGCCGTGCAATTCGTCGTACTCGTTTGCGTATAACCAGCCGTATTGCCTGCATTGACTGCAAAAGAAAAATGATTAAGCGCCGTCGAACCATTATTTGAAAAGGTAAAGGTCAGGGTATAAGTGGAATTACTGAGAATCTTGGACGGCAAGCCATTAGTCACCGTGCCTTGTAACTGTGAAGACGATGTTCCTACAGCCTGCGTTGTAATTGGCATCTTTGGAATCTGGACTTTATTTTTCCCATATTCCATGAACAAACTTAATTGTTTAGTGCCTGCCGCTCTTGGAATCAGGATCAAACCAACACTACAAGTTTGATTTGGCGTTAATTTCAACCCTGAGCAACCATCATCGATAGTCACTTCATTAGAAGGAGAGGAATTATTCACAATCATAAGCGGGGTGGGCATAGGAAAAGGCAGGTTATTGATTAAGGTAAAGCTAACGGAATAACTTTGATTCAATTGTGTTGTTGCCGGTATGCTGCCCGATTGCGACCAACCGATGGGATCTTTGCCAGCTTGAACATCCAGCGCTAACATCATTGCAGCAAGCCAAAATATCGCAAGAACAATCCTTTTCATATGCTCATTCCTTATTTGAATTCATCTTTTTCTCATAATAGCGTATGAGGGTCAATATTTTTTAATGATAGTTCCCGCTAAGGCTAGGCATTATTTTTTTCTTGCTCCAAACGCGCCATCCCTGGCGCTAGAGATTACAATCCGTATAATCCAGTCGCTAGAAAAAAATAATGCCTAGCCTTAGCGGGAACTGCTCATTATCAATGAAAGGTAAATCCTGTTTCAATACCGCAGCCGCCAACGGATTGGCCGCAAGTCCATCCCTTTGGTATCTTGCCTCTATTAAAGGATTTGTAAACTTCTATTGCTTTTGCACAAGACAAATTTCCATAGGTCGAAATTTTCCTTCCTTCCACTTTACCGCAATTGTGTGCTTGTGCTGCATAGGATGTCATCATAACTAATAATAAAATTATCTTTATGCTATTTTTCATTGCTTACTCCAATTAATATTTATTCACAATTAAGCATTCCTGTGTTTAAATCAGCGCTCAATAAATTCAACAAAGGAACTTAAGTAATGGCAAAAAAAACGAAAGCGAAAAAACCATCTAAAAAAAAGTTAGCGTCTAAGAAAAAACCGCAAAAGCAAAAGAAAGTAGCGGTCAAACGCAAGAAAAAAGTATTAGCGATTCCCAAAGGATATAACAGTATCACAGCTTATTTGATCGTTAATCAAGCGGCTGAAGCAATTAATTTTTACAAATCTGTATTCAAGGCAAAAGTCGTCATGCGCATGGATAAACCAGACGGAAAAATTGGTCATGCCGAATTAAAGATTGGTGATACTAAGATTATGCTTGCTGATGAGCATCCAGAAATAGGAGCACGCAGCCCAAATGCCTATGGCGGCGCTGCAGTTGGCATCCATTTATATACTAAAGATGTAGATCAAGTCGTTGAAAAAGCGCTCAAAGCTGGCGCTAATTTAAAAATGCCCGTGCAAGATATGTTCTATGGTGATCGTTGCGGCAGTATCATTGATCCCTTTGGACATCAATGGCATGTTGCAACTCATATAGAAAATGTGACACCAGCTAAGATGAGAAAACGCATGGCAGCGATGGCTGAGAATAAGGCCTAAGGCTAAATACCGTGAGTGTACGCTAAATGGCGTACACTTGGGCTAGACTCCATAACCATATCCTGGAATAAATACTGTAGATTGCGCCTCTACTTGAGTAGGAATTGTCGGCATTGTAGTGCTTATCGTTTTTCCAGTTAAGGCAGTTGCGGGCCGCTCGCTTGGTTTTTTGCAGCTATATACCGTTTCACCATGATCATTTTCAAATATTTCTAATACACGTTGTGTCGTACCTTTAACTTTAAACTCAACCTCAGTTACTTTTGGACGATTCAATTGATAATTATCTTTCACAACAACCGCACCGCCAGCAATAATAGCTGCGCCCAAAGCAACAAAAGCCCAACCGACAGGAGCAATAGGAGTAGCTGATAAGAAACCGCCAATACCAGTTACAATACCACCCAAGACTATTCCCACACCACCAAGGATGTAACCCGACCAACCTTGCTTAGTAGACACTTCCCCTGTGATTGTTGTTGGATCCAATGAATAATCAACGTTACTATTATTTCTCCCGGTCCTTGCACACTCGGCGACTTCATATGCTTCCTTTCTATTATCAGCTCGGCTTGCTTTTTCAATAGTTTCTAAGCATGTTTTAATTTTTGGATCACGAGTTTCATCAAAGTCACGCAATGCATTGTCAACACGTTGATGCAAGTTGTTTAACTCATCGCTTCGCGTCTGATGATCAATTCTTCTTGTAATATCAGATAAGCAGTTTAATAAGCCCGTAAAATAAGTCTTGCTTTCCGCTTCTTTTACATAGGAAAAAACAGCTTCATGAAGTACGACAAGCCTAATCCCTTCCTGCTTCTGCTCCTCTATAAATGATAAAGAATGCTGATTTTCAACCCCTGTTAACTCAAATATCAATTTAGAAAATTCAGCTTGCTCTTTAAGAAGTTCATTCTCGATTTTCTTACAGGCATCTAATTCCCAGGAAAGGTGATTTCTAAATTCGACATGAGAAATTGGCTGTCCTTGTTCATAAGCCGTTAATAATGCACGCGCAGCATCGCACCGTTTTTCATATGACGCTAATTTATCTGTAAGTTGACGACAATATTTATCATCGATTGCTTTGGTCACAAGTGCCCAAGTTGCAATACCATCGTCAGGATAAAGAGAGGCAACAAGTGTAGAATTAAATTCAGTTAATTTATTTTCAAGATAGCTAAATTGCTCATCTAAAAATTCACGCGATTTACGCTGTTCTAGCAAAAGCACCTTATGTTCTGTTCGCAGAGTTTCTATTTCACTAATATATTTTTTAAGTTGCTGCGATGCAGATGAACACTGTTGCTGAACTTCTGATAAATCAGAAATCAAGCCATTTTCAAGTTGAGTTTTAAATTGTTGAAATTCACCCTCAATATCATTTTTAGCGGTCGTAAATTCCGATTTTATTGATAAAAATCGAGTCTTAATATCATCAAATTCCGTTTTAAATAAAGAATGCGGCCATTTATTTTCTAAAGAATGAGAAAATAAACGATCATTTGTAGTAGCATAATTTTGCCTAATAGAGTCAATTTTAACTAAACAATCTACCTTATCTTTGACAAATTGATTTGCCCTAGCAACTTTTTCTTTAAATGAATGCTGATTACATTGACTAATAAATGCATTTTTATTCCCAGCTAATTTTATAATTAATTCATGCTGCTCATCGATGCTTGCTTCATCTTTGTAATTATTTTCACTTAATAGTTGTTGAATCAAAGTAAATTGCTGTGACAAGGAAGCAAGCTGTCCTATATTAGTTTGAATTAATTCTTGATGAGCAAAGGTCACTTGCAGGAAAGCTTCTTTAGAAGAAGGCCCAATATTTTTATCTAAGGGATTATCTGCAAGCAAGGTATTTAAACTAGCTATATCAAGCTGAATTTGCGCGGCTAATTGGACACATTGCTTGATCAGGTCACTTCGCTTGTGGTTGCGAGCATTTACTGTTTCTATTATTTGATTCAATGACGCTATCTTCTCATTACATTCTGTCAACTTTGTTTTACATTGAGATTGATAGTCTTTTGCAGAATTCACCTTGTTTAATAAAACGTCAGCGATATTATCACTTTCCGGGCATTCATTTCCAGGCTGAATTAATTTAGCAATTATTGTATTTACATCTTGGTGTTGGCTACGCAAATTCTCTAGACTATGCCTGGTTTCTTTTATTTCCACATCTAAGCTATGCATTTCATCTTGCTCAGCCCTTGAAATCGGATAAGTTTCCACTATAGGAGTAATAGTGAGTAATTCATTCAAGTTGACCAACTGTATCTGAATGCCAATACTAATCCTTATCTCGTCTATCTTAGAGGGAAGCTTTTCTTTGAATGAATTAATTTCTTTTTCATATTGATTTAATGCTTGAATAGCTTTGGTTATTTCAGATTCATTGCCAGATTCAATATCAGCATCACTTTCAGAGTCTGATTCAAATTTGCCCTTGCCTTTATTGTCAGTTTCCTCAGCTTCTCCAAATTCAAAATCAAAATCACCATCAACATGATTATTACTATCTATTAATGATTCATTTTTTTCATCCTCATTCGCCACAGCCAATATTTTTATTTGATTTAATTTATCATTAAATAATTCTATATTTTTGTCTATATCATCACTACTGAGTAATACATCGGGATAAGCTTGTATCTCCGCTATCAACATATCAATCTGCGCCAATTTAGTCTCATTTTCATAACCTTCATAAGCAACAGTCAATGCTTGAAATTGAGCATCATATTTGTATGTCGCTGCTTGCGCATTTAATTTTTCGTTAACTTCCTCATTCGCAAGATAAATATCCTCTTGCAACCGATGTAAGTTAAAGACACAATCCTCCAATTGCTTAAATTGATGCTTTATTCTGTCACTTTGCCTTGATGATAATTTCTTTTTTCCCAGTTTTTTCAAGATATCGAAATGATCTGATTTTAGCTCATAGACAGTTGGATTATCCTGAAGGGTTCTAATTGCATTTCTTTGCGTGTGAAAATAATTAGCGACCGTATAAATACCATTATTAACCGCTATCTTCCTAGGAGTGATGCTCACCGCAGCAATCTCGGGACTCACTTTACGATTGCTATTGGAAGCCCTCATAAATGAACGGTCTACACCCTCATCACTCGCATATTTAGATTTCGGTGTTTGACTGATACTAATGCTTTTAGTCGTCGATCCACTATTGCAGTCAAGGATTTTATCTACACCACCTTTCAAAATGTAATGAAGGGCATTAGCTTGAGTAGAAGGATGAAATGCAGCCTGTTGCAGTGCATCGATGTCACGTTTTTTCTGCTCAAGAGCATCTTCATGCTCTATGATTGCGATATGCTGACACAAAGCATTTACTGCTCCTTGATCACAAGCCTTCATACAAAATGATGTTAAATCTTCTTCCCTATTAACCGCACTAAGATCACTCTTTCTTAAATCCGCTCTTCTAACCATAAAATCAAAATATTTTTGTATTTGAGCGAACTTATCTTCTTGTGAAAATTTTCTTAGATTTTCTAATCTTAGCAAACTAGCGACAGATACTTTACGTGCATTGATCGCCACAGGATCACTGGGAATAGAAAAGAATTCCAACCCTTGAATGGCTGAAGAAAATGCCTGCTTTTCATTACTAACCAGCATAGAAATGAAATCAGAGAACATTGCATTTCCATCAAGGTTCAGCTTACTCGACAAAATCCGGCCTAATTCATCTGCATAGGCATGATGATCTTGGCTAATTTGATTTATTTCCAAGACAGCTGTGATTGTGTCATCTATTTCGTCGTTAGATGCTTTTTCTTGCTCTGCCTTGCGATTATCTTCCAGCTTTTTTGATCTCGCTTCGATTTCTTTCAATGATGGATTAAATGTAAAAGTATTTTTTTCAAATAAATGTCTTTCAATACTAGCCAATTCTTCTATTAAATGTAGGGGGTTCTCTAATTCACCTAATAAGATTTCCAAATCATTTTCAATTTCCGCGAATGATCTCCAAGAAAATTTGACTGATTTGATCGCATTATTTTTCACTTTTAATTCTGGAAATTTTTCCTCAAATTGCAAACTATCTTTATCTTCTCCGTCGACATAGACTTGATAAGCCGCTTCAATGGCTTGCAATACAAGAGATTTTATCTCTATCAACTTTTCTTCATCTTTATGGTTTTCACGCAATAAGTTGATGACAATAGCGTCGTACTTTTTTCTGGCCTTCTCTAATAATTGCGCATACTCTAATTTTGTCATCTCATCTGTTAGTTGACACTCATATCCGCTCAAGAGTTTCTTATTTAAAACAATAGCATTTGACAATTCGCCTAATTGAACCAGTAAATGATTTAATTTATTAGAGTTTCCCAATCTACTATCATCAATTTCCTTGAGCATTTTATTAATGAGTTCTTCAATTTGATTCAGACTTAACTCGGTAAATTCACTGAGATCATCAAACCTCCCCCATCCAAATTCAAATACTTGATTTGTCGACAAAGTCACATTGAATTTATCAATGCTTTTACTTTCTGTGACTTTGCTTTTAGTCACTGCATCCTGTATTTTTGTAAAAATGGTTTGTTTGATTTGCACAATGGGCTCATTGCTGATTGATGAAGTTGTGGTCGTGATATCACTAGACTTGAGAATACATTTAGCATGCTCACCATCAATTTCAATTAGCTCATGCCCGGCGAAGGCTGCCATGAAGGAACTTATTTCTTTACTCACGCCGCCATTAAACCATTTCTCACGAAGTGATATTTCACTGACTTTATCAAGCATGATACTCAGCAGTTTTTTTATCTGATTGAATGGCAAATTGATAAATTGACGATAGGCGGGCTTGGGAATTTCAGTTCCAAAATTAAATTTGTTTTTACCTATCGCAACATCAAATCTTTCATTTTCACTGAAAATTCCTCTATATTCCTTTGCTACCTCATTTATTTTTTTAAAAATATCTAATTTAATTATTTTTAATTTAATTTCATCATCAGATTCACCAGAGAATAATAATTCATATTCATCTTCAGGCGGGCAAGAGAAATTTGCTACGCAGTCATGCACTTCGACTAACTGCTCATCCAATTCTTCACTTTCAACTATATAATTTTGCTTCGCGATATAATCAGCAGCAGCAAAGCATTGCTCACTTGCTCTTCCTTTATTAGCACAATTTAATGCAATATTTTTTTTACTACCAGGATCGTAATAAAATAAGGCTGGAAAGATGAAGCCATTTTTATGCTTGATAATTTTGTCAACGTAGTAATCTGCGTGAGCTAGGTTGGTCGCGTGCGTGTTTAAAAAATAATGACATCGACTGAGTAAAGTATCTAAATCAATACCCTCAAATTCTGATAAAATTGATGCGGCGTAATGAAAGGTAATTGCCCTTCCAGCGCTACTAACATATTTTTTAAGCAAATTATCAGGTCTAGCACGCATTAACTCTCACCCCTCGCAATCGCTCGTTTTTGGTTCTTAAGGTCTTGTAAAATAATTACCCAAGACTTTCATTATAGTTATCTATGCTTAAGAAATAATTAGGAACGAGGCTATTAGGAGAGCAATTAAATAAATACAGCAAATTCAATGAGATATTATATCTTTGCTACACCACTTTCGACCGCAGCTTTGGCTACAGCACCCGAAACCCATTCTTTTAAGCGTGGATCAATAGGTTTAGGTATAAGATAAGTGGCACCAAATTGCAAGCCTTGGGCAAGACCATAGGCGGCTAAGACAGTGGCGGGGATGAGTTCTTTGGCTAATTCTTTAATGGCAAAAACAGCAGCGATTTGCATGGCTTCATTGATGCTATTTGCACGCACATCGAGTGCACCGCGAAAAAGATAGGGGAAGCATAATACATTATTCACTTGATTGGGATAATCGCTACGGCCTGTTGCCATAATGCAATCGGCACGTATTTTCAGTACATCTTCAGGCATGATTTCCGGTGTGGGATTTGATAAGGCAAAAATGATTGGTTTGGCTGCCATGGTGGCAACACATTCAGGGGCTAATAATTTCGGGCCAGATACGCCGATGAAGACATCAGCACCTTGCATGATATCGGCAAGACTGCGCGCATCGGTTTGTTGAGCAAATGATTTTTTCTGTTCATTTAAATTGGGTCTATCGCTATGAATCACGCCTTCGCGATCGACAAGATAAATTTGTTGAGGATTGGCACCCAATTGCTGTAATAGTCGCATGGTGGCAATGCCTGCAGCACCTGCGCCTAGGCAAACAATCTTGATGTTGGATAGTGTTTTAGCCTGTATTTCTAAGGCATTTAACAGGGCAGCTGCGACGACAATGGCCGTTCCTTGTTGATCATCATGCAATACTGGGATAGACAAACGTTCTTTTAATGCTTGTTCGACAAAAAAGCATTCAGGTGCTTTGATATCTTCAAGATTGATGCCGCCAAAGGTTGGCGCAATACGCACAATGGTTTCAACTAATTCACGCGGATCATTGCAATCAATTTCAATGTCAAAGACATCAATATCAGCAAATTTTTTAAATAAGGCTGCCTTACCTTCCATCACTGGCTTGCCTGCTAAGGCGCCTACGTTACCCAAACCTAAGACAGCAGTACCATTGGTAATGACGGCTACCAAATTACCTTTATTGGTGTATTGATAAGCGCTTTCTGCATGACTTGCGATTTCTTTCACGGGTTCAGCCACGCCAGGTGTATAGGCAAGAGATAAATCGTATTGCGTTTCCATGGGTTTAGAAAGCGCAATACGAGTCTTTCCGGGAATAGGCTGCGAGTGATAATTTAGCGCTGCTTGGCGCAATTTGTCAGGCATGAAATATTTCTTCTTATAATTATAGGATAGATAAGAATATGACTACTTTTTCTCACCCGTATCTTTGCCTCTCGTGCCATATTTTTGGCGGAAGCGATCAACACGACCCGCTGTATCAACAATTTTCTGTGTGCCCGTATAAAATGGGTGACATGCTGAGCAAACTTCTAACAAAATTGTATCTTTATCACAGGTTGAACGCGTAATAAAAGTGCTGCCGCAGCTGCAATTGACCTTTATTTCTTTATATTCTGGATGGATATTTGGTTTCATTTCCGACGAACCCCTATTAAAATAGGCGGGCATGATAACGGATATACTGCTAAGAATCAAGGCGTTCGATTTCAGGCTGTCGTGCCAGCTAAAAGCATGCTGGCATGACAGCTATTTAAATTCCGCAATAACGGGCACATGATCAGAAGGCCTTTCTCCCGCACGTAAGGTTTTATCAATATGACAAATTGTGCAATGTTCTGCTAAGGCATCACTTGCAAGAATATGATCTATGCGTAATCCCATATTACGTTTAAATGCATTGAGGCGGTAATCCCACCAACTGTATTGCTGTTGTGTTGGATGTAATTTTCGAAAACAATCTTGAAACCCAATCTTCAATAAGTCACGAAAGGCTTGGCGTTCTACTAGACTAAATAAGACTTGATCTTGCCATTGTGCAGGATCATGCACATCTATTTCTTCAGGCGCGATATTGAAATCGCCTAGTATCAGCATGCGCGGATATTTTTTTAATTCAGTTTGCAAATAATTATCTAAATGTTTAAGCCAAGTTAATTTGTATTGATATTTTTCTGAACCGACACTTTGGCCATTGGGCACATATAAATTTAACACAAAAATATCTTCAATGAGGGCGCCTAATACACGCCGCTGCGGATCATTTAATTGAGGAAGGTCAGTGATAATATCTTGATGTGTTTTTTGCTTGATAAGCATTGCCACGCCATTATAGGTTTTCTGGCCTGAAAAAATAGAGGTGTAGCCCGCTTCATGAATAGCTGCAACAGGAAAATCTTCGTTTGTTAATTTAGTTTCTTGTAATGCAAGGACATCAGGCTGCTCTGCTGCCAGCCAAGATAAAAGATATGGCAAACGTACACGCAGCGAGTTGACATTCCAGGTTGCTATTTTAAATGCTGCCACTTTTTTTTCACTTTGATAGAGGCAGTAATAAGATCTTACTGCCCTTGTTTGATTTTATAAACTAAAGTAGAGATCAAATTCGACTGGATGTGTCGTCATATTGACACGTGTCACTTCTTCGCGCTTCAGTTCAATGTAGGCATCGATCAATTCTTTGGTAAAGACACCGCCTTCTAATAGGAAATGATGATCTTCTTCAAGACTATCTAATGCTTGTTCCAGTGAAGAACACAAACTGGGAAATGATTTAACTTTTTCAGCGGGTAAATCATATAAATTGTGATCGACTGCTGGACCTGGATCAATTTTATTTTTGATACCATCTAAGCCTGCCATTAGCATGGCAGAAAAAGCAAGATAGGGATTAGCCATCGCATCAGGAAAACGTGCTTCAATACGTTTTTCTTTTTCACTAAACACATGAGGAATGCGAATGCCTGCTGAACGATTTCCTTCTGAATAAACCATGGTAACAGGTGCTTCAAAACCGGGCACTAATCGTTTATAACTATTGGTGGTTGCATTGGTGAATGCGTTTAAAGCACGCGCATGTTTGATTAAGCCGCCGATATAATATAAGGCCATTTGCGAAAGACCGGCGTATTTATCACCAGCAAATAAATTCTTTCCACCAGTAGATAAAGATTGATGACAATGCAAGCCGCTGCCATTATCACCGACTAAGGGTTTAGGCATAAAGGTAACTGTTTTATTGTGAGCGTATGCGATATTTTGAATGACTGATTTGAAGGTGAGCATTTCATCACACTTATGCAGCAGTGTACTGTAACGTGTGGTAATTTCATTTTGACCGCAAGTAGCAACTTCGTGATGATGCACTTCCGGCACTAAACCCATTGCCATTAATGCTTCACACATGGCACTACGTAAATCATGGGAAGAATCGACTGGCGGGACGGGGAAATAGCCACCTTTGGTACGAGGACGATGACCCAGATTACCACCATCACGAACAGCGCCTGTATTCCAGCTTGCTTCATCAGAATCGACTTCATAGAAACAGCCATTCATTTTGATGTCCCAACGGACATCTTCAAAAATAAAAAATTCTACTTCTTGACCAAAGTTACAAACTTCGGCAATGCCGCTAGAAGTGAGATAAGCTTCTGCACGTTTAGCAACAGCTCGGGGATCACGATTATATGTATCAAATGTTTTAGGCTCATAAACATCACAACGAACTTGTAAGGTAGGTACTTCACAAAAGAGATCAGGGATTGCAGTGGAAAGATCGGGAATTAATAATAAATCTGATTCATTAATACTCTGCCAACCACAAAGGGAGGAACCATCAAACGCTTTTCCATATTGAAAGAAAGCATCATCAATTTTATTAGCTGGTAAAGTGACATGATGCTCTTTACCGCGCAAATCAGTAAAACGCAAGTCAACAAATTCGATTTCGTGTTCTTGCATTAATTTAGTAAATTTAGTTTTGCTAGTGGTCGTTGTGCGATTTTCTTTGCTTATGGCAGATATATTTTTTTCCCTGGCAGATATGGCTTTTTCACTCGTTACACCCATGGCAGTCCCCTTTTGAAATGAATGCCGTATTCTAGCTGATAATACCTGGTTGTTCGCAAGTAATTTTTGGGGTGTGAAAAAAATAATAAATAGAGGAATTATTTAAACCCTTCGAAATGGCGCAAAAAGCGCCCTCACCCCCTGCCCCTCTCCCCTCGCAAAAAGCGCTCCGGGAGAGGGGAGCGTCCTAAGTTATTTCGAGGAACAAAATTAAGAACTCTCCCCTCTCCCGGAGC
>JABDDF010000002.1 GCA_013287745.1 Gammaproteobacteria bacterium | reverse complement strand
TACAGCAACGACGAACGCCTGTATAATAAAATAGATTACAAGTAGCTATTATCTCACCCCAAAGCCTTAAACGCCTGTATCCCCGTCTGCGCTCTCCCCAAAATCAAAGCATGAATATCAGCCGTACCCTCATAAGTCTTGACCGTTTCCAAATTCAACATATGTCTCATCACATGAAAATCTTCTGTAATACCATTAGCGCCATGAATATCTCTCGCTTCTCGCGCCACATCTAAGGCAGTCAAAGTAGAAAAACGTTTCATCATCGAAATCATCGGCGTTTCTACGCGTCCTTCATCTTTTAAACGTCCCAAACGCAAACAACCCTGCAAGCCTAGACTAATATTCGTTTGCATATTCGCCAATTTTTGTTGGATCAATTGATTCGCAGCAAGCGGTTGGCCAAATTGCTTGCGATCCAAAGCATATTGCCGCGCAGCATGCCAGCAAAATTCAGCTGCGCCCAATACACCCCAAGCAATGCCATAGCGTGCGCTATCTAAACAAGCCAAGGGGCCTGACAAACCATCGGCCTTTTCTAATTCATTTTCCTGCGGCACAAAAACATCTTCTAATAAAATTTCGCCTGTCAATGACACGCGCAAACTTAACTTGCCATGCATGATAGGCGCAGACAAACCTGGCATGCCCTTTTCTAAAATAAAACCTCGCACACGACCTCGATCATTACGCGCCCAAACAATAAAGACATCCGCAATCGGTGAATTCGTAATCCACATTTTTGTGCCTTTCAACACATAGCCGCCATCAACTGATTTTGCCCTTGTCTCCATGCCAGAAGGATCAGAGCCATGATTAGCTTCAGTCAAACCAAAACAGCCGATCCATTCTCCTCGCGCCATCTTCGGCAAAAATTTTTCTTTTTGTGCTTCACTGCCATAGGCATAAATCGCATGCATGCTTAAACTAGATTGCACACTGGCAGCGGATCGATAGCCCGAATCCACGCGTTCCAATTCACGCATAATAAGACCATAGGAAACATAATTGATGCCAGCACAACCGTAGCCATGAATGGTCGCGCCTAATATTCCTGCCTTGCCCATTTCCAACATGATCGAACCATCAAATTTTTCATGATGAAAGGCGCTGACAACTTGCGGCTGTAATTTTTCTTGCGCAAAATGACGGGCTGCATCTCTGACTAAACGTTCTTCTTCCGTCAATTGTTCTTCAAATAATAATGGATCATCCCAGCGATAATTTTCATTCATGATATCTGCTCCCTTCCATCTTTAATCGTGACCACACGCTGACAACGCTGACTCACTTCTCGATCATGAGTAATAATAACAATAGTACGCCTTTCATGACGATTTAAATGTATTAATAAATCCATGACTTCATGACTCGTTCTTGAATCTAAAGCACCTGTTGCTTCATCGGCAAGAATCACTTCTGGTTCACCAATTAAGGCACGCGCAATGGCAACACGTTGTTGTTGACCGCCGGATAATTGCGTCGGACGATGATCATGCAATGCACCCACTTGCATTTTATCAAGCATTTCCCTTGCACTTTGTTCTGCTTGCCGCCTTGGTATTCCTCGATAAAACAAGGGCAGCATGACATTTTCTAAGGCATTTAATCGCGGTAATAAATAAAAAGATTGAAAAATAAAACCAATTTTTTGATTACGAATCAGCGCTAATTTATCTTTGGCCAAATGCGATATGTCTTCATCAGCAAAAAGATAGCGCCCGCTGGTGCATTGATCCAACAATCCGAGAATATTCATCAAGGTTGATTTACCAGAACCGGATGAACCAATAATCGCTACCAATTCACCGCGCTGCAAAGTGAAATTAATTCCTTTCAATGCAGGCACCTGTCTCTCCGCTAAGAGATAAGTTTTGCTGATATTTTCTAATTTAATCAGGAAGGACAATTTGATCTCCTGCTTGTAATCCACTTAACACAATAACCGCATTCATTGTTGTTTTTCCAGTTTTTATCGCGACAAGCGTGGGCGGCTTAGCATGATCAACAATGCGCTCGACATAAGTTAAACCTTCTTTTTCATGCACGGCTGCCATGGGAATCATAATTTGTGAATTTTCCGTGAGTTCAATTTCAACTTTAGCACTCATGCCCGCATGAATCATATTTTGCTGAGCTAGCGTAAGCTTGGGCACCACAACGTCAACAAGAAAAACCGGCATGCCGCCATTTGCGATTTCTCCTTGACGATCTACGCGTTTAATTTCACCGACTAACATTTCATCGGGAAAGGCAATGCCAGTCACTTTGACTTTTTGTCCTGGATGCAATTGATTCACGGTAAGTTCATTGACTTTAATGCGCACACTAATGCCGCTCATATCACCAATAACAGCCAGTGCATCGCCTTGCTTCACGGTATCGCCAATCAAGCGTTTTTTACTTTCACTTTCATTTTTAGAAGGCGCCAAGACAACACCTGCTGCCGGCGAAAAGACACGAATATTTTCAGAATTAATTTGTAAATGCAGCGCCTGTGATATTTGATCAATATTGGCAATGCTTAATTGATCCAACTTGATATTTTTTATATTTAATTGGTGCAGCAAATTATCCAAAGTATCTTTGGCTTCTAGCAAGGCCAAACGAGCTGCATAATAACTCGATTTCTTCATCTTAAAATCATCATCTGAAATCAATTGGTTTTTATGCAAAAAAACAGCTTCGGTTAATTGTGTTTGATTATTGTTAAATTCATTTTTTGCTTTAACAAATTGCATGATCGCAGATTTATAATTTGTTAAAAATTTGGTAGAAGAGAGTAAAAATAATAATTGTCCGCTATTAACTTGCTCGCCATATTGAAAGGGCACCTCCATCACCGCACCATCTGCAGGACTGGGAATCACCGTGGTTTTAATCGGCATAACCGTACCAGCATAATACAATGGGCTGGTATAAGTTGCTGCTGAGACTGTCATTGTGTGTTCATGATGAGAATTGGTTTGACGTGAGCAAGCTTGTAAACAAGCTAGCAAAAGAAAAAGCATGACATATTTCATGATAACCTCGCCTTGATGTCCCAGGTTTTTAGGGTATGTCCAATAAGTAAATCTAAATTCACTAATGATTTAACATAATTCACTTGTGCTGCTAATAAGGTTTGCTGCGCTTGAATTAATTGAATTTGAGCTGATTGCAATTCAAGACTGTCGATCAAGCCATGTAGATATTTTTGATAACTGATATGATAAGTTCGTTCTTGTAATTTTTCTGCATCTTCTGCATAGCGCATAGCTTGCCTTGCATTCGATACTAAATTCCATCCATTAATGGCATTGGTTTCCTTGCTCCATTTTTCTTGTGACAAGGCTAATTCGGCTTGTTTCAAGGCAATTTTTGCATTTAATACGCCTTGTTTTGCCACTTGATCATCGATGGGGATTTGTAAATTCAAACTCACTGTTTGAGATTCGCTTGATCCATTAAATAAGCTATTAACGCCAGCATTTTTTCCACCGCCACCACCACTTCCTGTCGTCGCTGAGGCAGTTAAATTAAGTTGCCAGCGCGTATTATCTTCTGCTAGTAATAAATTTCTTGTCGTAGGTCCATGCAGAGTGATGCGATCAATTTGATATTGAATATCATTTTCTAAAGTTCTTTGTTTAGTGTCTGACAAGGAAGGCGAATGATATTGTTGAATTAATTGCGGCACATCAAGCTTGCTAATACTGACTTCAGTATTCGGATCCATGCCAATTGCGCTTAATAAAGCATAACGCGCTTGTTGTAAATTATTATAATCACTTTGAACTTGTGCACGCGAGCTTGCTACGGTCGCTTGCACCGTCACCAATTCATTGCCCGCCTTGTGTCCTGCTTTAATAAATATTTTTGTTTGTTCTACTGAATGCGTGGCACGTTTTACTGCTTCTTGATCAATCTGCAAGGCGCGTTCGGCTGACATCAGATCAAGATAGGCATTAATCACCGCAGAAACCGTATTGCGCATCACGCCTTCAATGCTTAAGCGAGAAATCACTTCGGTATCTTTGGCATCATAAAGGGCCGCTTCTACCACAGCCTTACCAAAGCCGCGCATCAGAGGCTGCATAATTTGCAAGGAAAGACCAGGATTGTAATGATTAGTCACGGGATTATTGGCCACCAATGATAATTGCGTGCCAATGGGTGTTTGTAAAGAAACACCTGGTGAAATATTATAATTACGATCGCCCGTGGTAAATTGTGTATTATAATTTTGCCGATTTGAGGTTGCTGATGCTTCAAAGGAATAATGCGGATCAAACTGCCATTCTTGCACATGCAAATTAAATTTCTGTATCACATAATTTAATCGTGAAGATAACACATTGGGATTAGATCGCACGGAAAGAAGGATGGCTTCATTTAAGGAAAGCGTTAATTTTTCCTGCGCATTCGCCATATTCGTAGAAAACAGGATGCACAGGAAAGATAGAAAAATTCGATGTTTAAACATTGATAATGTTATTTTATATAATTATGGGTCAATTGTTTTTTATGATAATGCTTTTTCATCGCCAAATGAATTAAATGGCTGAGTAATTGAGAATAACTCACACCCGAGGCTTCCATTAATTTGGGATACATACTAATTTTGGTAAAGCCAGGCAGCGTATTAATTTCATTAAAATAAAGTTGCCCTGTGTCTTTATCTAAAAACAAATCGACTCTTGCCATGCCGCTACATTCAAGTGTGAGAAAAATTTCTTTGGCAAGAGCGCGCGCCTTTTCTTGAATCTCGCTTGACACATGCGCAGGAATAATTAATTCCGCGCCTTTTTCATCGACATATTTTGCTTCATAGGAATAGAATTCATGTCTCGGCAAGATCTCACCCACCACACTTACGATAGGATCGGCATTTGCTTCCAGTGATTCCAAGACAGCGACTTCCAATTCAAAAATATTCAATGCTTTTTCGACCACGACTTTAAGGTCATATTGAAAAGCTTTTTCCATTGCTGCTTGTAATTGATCCGCTGTTTTTACCTTGCTAATGCCAATGCTCGAACCCGTATTAGCTGGTTTAACAAAAACAGGATAGCCCAGTTTTTCAATTTGCTTGGTCCAATGCGGCATATTGTGCCGCCATTGCTCTTGTTTGATGACCGTGAAGGCAGCGACAGCAATGCCAGCCTGCACCGCCAAACGTTTGGAAATATCTTTATCCATACCGATGGCAGAAGATAAGACACCGCAGCCCACATAGGGAATATCTGCCAATTCGAGTAATCCTTGCAAGGCACCATCTTCACACAGCGTGCCATGTACAGCAGGAAAAACCACATCGAAAACAGGATGGTTTGTTGTTATTTTTTCAGGTACAAAACTTTGCTCCACAGGTTTGCCAATCCATTCTGCGGTAAACCAGGTATTCATGGAATCATATAATTTGGGAATGGTTTTATTTTCAAGACTTTTGACAAAGGTTTCCTTGCCTAAAAACCAATTCCCCTGCTTATCAATCCCCATGGGAATGACTTCAAATTGGCTATTATCGAGATATTGAATAACATTAGCGGCAGACAATAATGAAACCTCATGCTCTGCTGAACGGCCGCCATATAAAACTGCTACACGGATTTTATCTGCGTTTTTAGATTTTTCGTCGTTTGTAAGAGTCATAGAAATGACCTTCCCCATCAAGATTTTCCATGGTGGGACTATACGCTGTTTCTGGTTCGTCTGCTATAAGAGCTTTGTTCTTTGCAATGTATCGCGTCCTTAAATTATATAGCGATTTTGTGCTTCTTATTTGAATGAACTCGATTTAATTTATTATTCAATTCAATTAATAAATTGGGGTGCTTGCCAAGCAGTCGTAATAATTGGCTCAATGGTTTAGGTATTGGTGTTTCGCCTCTTTCATATCTACTAAACGCATTGATACCTCCACCAAATATATCGCAAGCTTTCTGCTGAGTTAGTTTTAATTTTTCTCTAATGGTTTTTGCTTCATCTGGCGTTAGTAATCCATCAACTTTTGCACGAAAAGCTTGCAATTCTTTTTGAGTTGCCTTTCTATCATCCCCGCCAATTACGCCTTCACCACATTTATTACACCAATATCCTGGCTGATTGACAGTGATTGAATGTGATTTATATTGCAATTTTAAAGGTTTGACTTGATGCTGATAAGCTTCTTTCCCACAAAAAGGGCAGTATTCAAGTTTACTTTTATTCATATACTTTTCCCCGCGTCTTTTTTGAAGGATACAATCGTTTCGCCTTTATTATCGATCTGAAATTTGATATATAAATTTGTCTGTTTGAATGTAGTTTTGTAAACATCTTGCCATGCTGTGAAACCCGCCTTGATAGGCGGCATTGATTTATAAAAATCATTTGATGTTAATGCTTGGATTGCGTCAACCACATCTTGATCACTGAACCCTAACATATATTGGTTACTCATTGCTGTAGCTGTCATTCATAACTTATCCGTGGTTGAAAAAACCCGTTTAATCGAGCTCAAATCATATCTTGGTGTTTTAGAATCATCCATTTTAATATAACCTTTAAGGTTAGTTTTGTCAATTTTGTCATATTAGCAACTGAAAATAAACAGATTTTTGATTGTGCAAGATACCCCGAAAAAGACCTTGGCGAGAACAGTTGGTGTTTTATATCTATTTTCCCTTCCGCCACACAAACCGCTTTTCCGCCTCACCCACCACCAATCTCGCTTGATTATCTACATTCTGGAAAAAAGCAGAAGTCTGAATCTGAGTTGAATAAAAATTCCCAATCTCTGTTTGCGGGTTATGAAGTAATGCCCATTGTTCTTTTGATAACTCAAACTTACGATCTTTTTCTATTACCCAATTTCGTAAATCATTTAATATGTCGATTTCAATTCGGTAGGGAGCAGATAAAAATAATATTTCCCGAAGATAATTTTCGATTTTGGAAATTAATCTGGCTTCTTCAGACTCTGCCCCAGTGATTTCATCAAGCGATAATTCCTTAACATCGGATAGCAGCGATATTACATGTTCAATAACCACATCTGGATTATCTGCTGCTTCCCGTGAGTTAATGCCAGGAAACAATTCAAGAAGAAAGGCATATTTCATCTTTGCTGCACCGCACCATGAACTTTGAGGCATTTGAAGAAAGTTAATAATGGCTTTTGAAGGTGAGGGAAGCCCATGTTTTTCCCAACTGCCAACAAAATCGCTCCGTATTTGTGAATTAGCTATGTCAACGTACATAAAGAACATACCAGTTGCGAGTAACTTTAACACTCGATAGTCAACGAAATCTATATTATGATCTCTATTCATACCTATTATTCTACTTGCGGCCGCATAAACGCTTTGTCTCGTAAGGTTTGGCAAGGTAGATGAAACTTCCTGAGTGACTTGTTCTAATGAATCGTTATCTGCTTCAACATGACTAAACATATTCTTATTCCCCATCGTGTGATCTCGCAACATATCATATTTTGTACAAATTATCCATGCCACGCCCGCTCAAGCCCCGTTCCTCATTGACAAAGCCCGCAAATATGTGTATAAATAAAGTCCACTTTAATTATTATTAGCTTAAAAAAGTATAATCAACAACTTAACACAAACTAACACGAGACCAATGCTAATGAAAAGAATTTACCCCACCCTTTTTTCACTTTTGCTGCTTAGCTTACTAGGCGCAAGCTGGCCCTTTTCTTCCCTATTCATTTCATCCAATCACGAAGCCTTTGGCAGCGCTAGCTGGATGCAAAAAGAAACTGCCCTTTTAAAATCTCAAGCTGGCAACATCGACGATAAAGTTTTACAACTCAGTTTGCGCGCCTATGTTCATGCACGCAATAAGGGTTTGGATAGCAAACAATTACTGACGGTGATTGATTATTCAAAACCATCAAATCGCCGCCGCTTATGGGTTTTCAATATGAAGACCGGTCGAGTGCTTTATAACACTTGGGTATCTCACGGCAGAAATAGCGGACAAGTCAAAGCCACTTCATTTTCAAATAGTCCCGGTAGTTTGAAATCAAGTATTGGTGTATTCATGACTGCATCAACTTATTTTGGCGGCAAAGGATATTCACTACGTTTACGCGGCTTGGAAAATGGTTTTAATGACAATGCCTTTCGTCGTGACATCGTCATCCATGGTGCCCCTTATGTAAATGCTGATATCATAAGAAAATACGGTCAAGCAGGAAGAAGTTGGGGTTGCCCCGCTGTCGGCGTTAAACTAGCGACTCCCATCATCAATACCATTAAGGATGACACGCTTATTTTCGCTTATTATCCTGATCCAAAGTGGCTGGCTAGTTCACGATATTTGGTGTAGGTTTTATTGATCAATTCAAAGGACACATATGAACATTCGAAAAATAGGACAAATGATTTCTGTGATGGCAGCCTGTGCGACGACACAGGTATTTGCAACAGCTTATTCCGTGCCGCCTGCAAATGAATCCTTGATCGGCCAAGTTCAATATATCTCGGCAAGCTCGGGTGATACGGTAGTGACTGTCGCTAAGCATTATAATTTAGGCTATAACTCACTAGAAAATGCCAATCCTCGCGTTGATATGAATCGCGCATTTTCTTCTGGTACGCCTTTGCAAATTCCAACGCAGCATTTACTTCCCAATCAAGCACGCCAAGGTATCGTCATTAATTTGCCTGAAATGCGCATGTATTATTATCTCGCCTCAGGCAAGGTATTAACTTTTCCCATTGGCATTGGAAAAATTGGCAAAACTATTCCGATCACGCTTACCTCCATCACGCGTAAAGCAAACAATCCCTCATGGACACCACCTGAGGACATTCGTGAATTTAATTTAGCGCAAGGCGTGGTATTACCCAAAGTGATGCCGCCAGGCCCAGATAATCCCCTGGGCCCTTATGCCATTTATATGCGTATTCCAACCTATTTAATTCATAGCACCATCTTTCCAGAAAGTGTGGGCAAGCGTGCCAGCTTTGGTTGTATTCGCATGTATGAATCTGATATTCAAACCTTCTTTCCTATTGTAGAAGGCGGCGTGCCGGTTGCTATTGTGAATGCACCAGTCAAAGTAGGTTGGCAAGATAATCGTTTATATGTCGAAGCGCATCCGCCTTTGGAAGAACATAGCAATAATCCCAATGCTTCTTTGAGCGGTATGGTGCATATGCTGAGTGAGGCGTCTAAAAACAAGCCGGTTTTGGTTGATTGGCAGGCTGTTTCCTATATTGCAGAATCGCGAGATGGGATTCCGCATGATGTGGGTATGCGGATTGCTAATTAAGTTTGCTAGGGTGGATTCATCAGAATCTGCCCTTCCTCTTCTATTAAGCTTCTGTTAATAATCCCACCCCTCTCCTTTGCTAAAATAGCAATGCATTAAAACTATTAGAATCATGATGAGGATGATTTACATGCTAGAACGTACGCCCGCCCAAGAATATATAGACAAATCGCTAGATTTTCATAAAAAAAATTTAAGGATTACAGCAATTGCCTGGGCTCATCATGCTCTCAGGATAGACCCAAATACTTGGGAAACTCATCGCCTTCTTCATGATACCTACTCTGCTGAACAGGTATACGATGAAGCGCTTTATCATCTCAACAATTGTTATCAGTTAATATCAAAAGATGCGGAGTATTACAGCAATCGTGGCGTTATCTATCAAAATCAAGATAGGACCGCTGAAGCAATTTCTGATTACAACAAGGCATGTGAATTAGATCCAAATAATGATGTGCCCTACAAAAACCTAGGAAAGCTTATTGCAGGTAAAGATCCAGATGAACTATTCAATCTTATTAAAACACTGCCTAACGAAGAGCAATTAATTCTATTAGAACCCTGCACGAGTGATCTCAAAAAGCAAATGACGATACTGGAGCCTAATGTCGCTATAAAACGACCTAGAAAAAAACCCAATCTAATAAGAACTTGTTTATGGAAAAATAACTGGTTGTCATCATTCAGTATCGATGAACTTGATCAACATGTATTAAACTTAAAAGCAATCCCCAAAACGGATAAGGAAAACGTGACGAGTGATACACCTAATACAATGACAAGTGAAGAATATATCGCACGTGCTCGCTCATTATTTAATGACAATCAATACGCAGCTGCCATCTCTTCTTGTAACCATGCCATCAGGCTAAAGCCCGATGATGCCATCAGGCTAAAGCCCGATGCATGCGCTTATAATCTCCTCGGCGACATCTATTATCATGCAGAGATCTATGATCAACTTGCAGGGGAATACGATGAAGCACTTTATAATTATGACCAAGCTATAGAAATAGATGATAAACCTGAACAGGCTTATGCCTACTATAAGCGTGGTATAGTATATCAATGGATGTGGAACAAAGTTAAGGAAGTAGCTACTACTAAGCAAGCATTCGGGTTTGCCTCTAAGGCCATTGCTGATTTCAAGCAAGTTAAAAAATTAGCCTATGAAAGTGACGAGAGATTTGATTGGGAAAAAATAAATAAAGATATACCAGCCATGCGAGAAGAGGTTAGGAAAAAAATAAAAAGCAACTCGAACTCAAGCGGCGGCTTTTGTTTTTATGCACATAATGACGATAAAGAAGATCAATATGAAAGGGATAATAACAAAGAAGTTGATGCCTTAATTGCTGCTAGATATAAAGATAGAAAATAATCGCAATTTTTCTTAACTGAAATCATATTAATTTAAAATTATTAGAAGCAAAGACGAGGGCCATCCTGATGCAGCGTATGACCGAAGATCAATTGATGATCGATACCATTGCCGCAAGGAATGAAAAGATCCGCTTAGATCCCACGGATGTGAAATCCTATCTCTATCTTTTTTCTTTATACCTTGGCACAGAAGCCTATGAGGAAGCAATTTATAATATTGAGAAAATCATTCAGTTAGAGCCAAAAAATGCAATGCGCTATAGTCAACGTGGTGTTGCTTATGAAATGCAAGGAAACTTGGATGAAGCAATTTCTAATTTCAACAAAGCGCTTGAGCTAGCTTTAAATAATATTAAACGAGCTTTGAACGATGTTGAACTAGCTCTGTACAATATAGATGCTGCGCTTTTATATTGTAATCGCGGAGATGCCTATGAAAAAAAAGGAATGACCGCCAAAGCAATTCTTGATTACACCAAAGCGATTCAACTCAATCCAAAGGAAAGTCATTATAAAAGCCTAGAAAGTGCGATTTCGCAACGGGATAAAATTTCTCTTTTCAATCTCATCAAAACACTTCCTATTGATGAGCAAATCTTCTTATTAGAGCCCTGTAGCGGTATGAAAAAACCTCGGCATAGGCAACGCAATCTATTGAGAGATTATTTTTGGAAAAACGAATGGTTTTCATCTGATATTATCCGTGACATCACTGACCATGTAGAAACTTTGAAAAAACAAGCAAGCTCTGAAGCTAAAGAAAGACTTAAAGAAGCTGAAGAGCCAATAGAAGCAAATGATAATGCTGGCTCAAAATACTCAATCGCTGCACAAATCAATCAGCATATTGCGAATGCGGCTCAATTTGAGATACAAAATAAAGTCCTCTGTATCATCGCTGCTTACAATCAAGCAATCAGACTAGGCACAGATAATTCATATCAGAAAGATCTTCTTGCCAGGATTTATAATTATCGCGGCAGTTTCTACTTAAAAAATAAAATCTATGATGAAGCGATTTATGATTACAGTGAAGCTATCAAAATTGATTCAAACTGTGCTATGGCCTATCTCAATCGAGGATACACTCATGAAATATTAAAAAATCCTAATGAAGCCATTGCAGATTTTAAACAAGCATTGAAGTTGAAAAAATATATACACACAGAAATTAATTGGGATGAGATAAGAAAAAAAATGCAGGATTTGGTCTCAATGAGAGCCTTAACAGCATCAGGTTATGGCATTTATAGTCAGAATTTCATTAATGAAGAGAATAGTGATAATGATGAAAACACTAATGATAGTGAACTTTGCAATGGTATTTATGACGTATAAAGTAAAAGCTCAAAATGATAATGATAATATTCATGGTCTGTGAAAATGAGGGTCACAAAAAATGCTAGAGCGTACTCGAGTCGATGAATTAATAAAAGAATCGGTTTCTCACCGCCGAGTTGGACATATTACCCAAGCCATCGCCCTTGCCAATGAAGCGCTCAGAGAAGCTTTCACATTGGGACAGGATGCACAGTACGCTGCCTATGAAAACCTTTATGAAGTGCACCGTCGTGAAAACATCTATTATGATGAAGCGATTTATAACCTCAACAAAATGCTCGAACTAAGCCCGAAAAATTGGATACTTTATAACAATCGCGGCTTTCTTTATCAAGGACAACAGAAAACTGCCAAAGCGATATTCGATTACTACCAAGCTAGCGTCCTTGATCCCAATCAGACCGCGCCCTATGAAAACTTGTCTGATATTGTTTCGGACTTATCTCCATCTACGCTCTTCGATACCATCAAAGAATTGCCTATCAAGGAACAGAAGATCATATTGCGACATGCCTCTGCCAACATGCAAAGACCTAAGCAAAGGGGCGAAAAACAACAGCCCAATCCAATAAGAGATGTGTTTATTAGGGCTGCTATTTGGTCGACCGTTAAGATCGATACTATTAGGAGCTATCTAGATGAATTAGAGAAACAACCTGAGACAGATCAAATAGAGATTG
This sequence comes from Gammaproteobacteria bacterium, assembly GCA_013287745.1. GTDB lineage: Bacteria > Pseudomonadota > Gammaproteobacteria > DSM-16500 > DSM-16500 > Aquicella. The sequence goes on along the minus strand of JABDDF010000002.1, from coordinate 59,389 downwards.
TGAGTACAACAGTAGAAGAATATCTCGAGAAGGCGATATCATGTTCCAGCGGTATCTTCGGTAAAAGTGAAGCAGGAGCAATCTCTTATTTCAACCATGCCATCAGACTCGATCCAACTAATGCCGAGACTTATAATTTACTGGGTAGCTGCTATTATGATAAGGCTGTCTATACTGAAGCGATTTATTATTACGATCGAGCCATTGAGATAAAACCAAAGTTTACCATGGCATATTATAACCGTGGAAAAGCCTATCAAGCACGATGGAACGCGGTTAAGGAAATTGCTATTCCTCATACCACGGAACAATTTCGCTTTGCTATTGAAGCAACCATCAATTTCAGAAAAACTGAACAGCTGCTATCCCAAGCTTGGAATAACGGCGAATTAAATTTGGAAAAAGTAAGAAAAGATCATATGCACTTAGCAGACGAAATTATAGATAACCCAAATGTAATTTCCGTCTTAACTGAGATGATCAGCCAAGACAACAGTGATGCGCGCGCCCATCACTACCTGGCTGAAGCTTATTTCAATAATGCGGATTATGATATGGCGATTCATCATTATGAGGAAGCCTTAAAGAAAGCTCCAGGGTCTGCATGGGCTCATTATAAACGTGGGGTAGCCTACCAAAGAAAATGGAAGCAAGTTAAGGACAGCGCTGATATAAACCAATGTGAATTTGCTTTTAATGCAATCAAGGACCTCAAGCAAGCTATCAAACTAGATGGAAGCGAGGGACGAATCGATTTAGCAAAAGTACAAGGATATAGTGAAACTCTCGCAAAGGAATTTAAAGCCAATTCAAATGCAATCCAATTTTTAAGCACTGTTAACACACTGAATCAACGAGATGCCTTTGCTTATCATTTACTTGCTGAGATCTATTGTGATAAACAAAAATATTATCGAGCGCTTTCTATTTTAATAAAGCCCTAGAAATAAATCCAAATGATGCGGAAGCTTATTATAAATGTGGAAAAATATATCAAAGCTTATGGAATGAGGTTAAGGACAAGGCTGCTACTGAGCAAGAAGTCGGTCTTGCCATTGATGCAATGCGCAATTTTACAAAGGTTGAAAGATTCCTGTCTTCGGATGATAAACAATTTAACTTAGAAGAAATAAGTGAAAGTTTAGAAGCCATTGCAAAAGAAATTTTGAATAATGAGAATGCATTTATTGTTTTAAACAATATCATCAAGCTAGATCCAAAAAATGCGATTGCTTATAACTTACGCGGTCAATTCTATTATTATAAAAAAAAATACGATGATGCGATTTCTGATTATAGCGAAAGCATCGCGATAGATCCGAAATTTAGAGCAGTTTTTTATAACCGTGGGCTGTCATATAAAAAAAAATGGGCTGAAGTTAAAGACACTGCTACGAAGCAAGAACAATTTCACTTTGCCACCAGCGCGATCAAAGATTTCAAACAGGCTATTGATGGAATATATTCGAACGACAGATCTCATTTCAATGTGGAAGAAATAGAAGAAACGATAAAGACTTTAAGCGAAGAACATCGCATCAGGACAATACAAGTATCAGCAGAAGCTCAGAGAAAGCTGCAAGGCTATTCTATCCATGACAAGAGAGAAGAAGTTAAGGAAGAAGCTAATAATTATGACCCAATCGATTCCATGTATGCAGGGTATCCTATGTAGGGAAGTCGCCAAAAAAATATTCCATTAAAAGCAAAAGAGGACAATTAAAAAATGTTGCACACCACACTAACAGCCGATGCATGCGCTTATGCCCTCCTCGGTGATATCTATTATCATGCAGAGATCTACGATCAACTTGCAGGGAAATACGATGAAGCACTTTATAATTATGACCAAGCTATAGCAATAGGCGATGAACACGCACAGGCTTATGCCCATTATAAACGTGGCATAGTATATCAATGGCTGTGGAACAAAGTTAAGGAAGTAGCTACTAGTAAGCAAGCATTCGGGTTTGCCTCTGAGGCCATTGCTGATTTCAATAAAGTGAAAAAATTAGCCTATGAAAGTGACACAAGATTCGATTGGGAAAAAATAAATAAAGATATACCGGCCATACAAGAAGAACTTATACAAAAAATGCGAAGTAACTCGAAATTAGACGGGGGATTTTGTCTCTTTGAATATGATGAAGATGAAGAAAATGAATTTGATGCGAATAACACCAAAGATGTTCATGAGATAACTCTTGCTAGATATAAACGTAAATGATAAGCGCAACTTTACTTAAAAAGATAGGGAATGAAAAGCTTTAAGCTTTGATTAAGGGGCTGTGTCATGCCAAACCCCTATTAAGCTTACGTTAATAATTTCATTCCATTCTTTGTTAAAATAAACAAAATAAACACGAAAAAAATTATTAGAATCATAATGAGGGTCACAAAATGCTAGAGCGCACTCGAGTCGATGAATTAATAGAAGGCTCCGTTTCTCACCGTGAAGTTGGACATATTACTCAAGCCATTGCCTTTGCCAATGAAGCGCTCAGAGAAGCTTTCACATTGGGACAGGACGCACAGTACGCCGCCTATGAAAACCTTTATGAATTGTACTATCATCAAAACACATATAATGAAGCAATTTATAACCTCAACAAAATGCTTGAACTAGAACCAAAAAATTGGAAAATTTTTAACAATCGCGGCTCTATTTATCACAAACATAATAAAACTGCCAAAGCGATTTACGATTTCTACCAAGCAAGCGTCTGTGATCCGAATCAAACCGTGCCCTATGAAAACTTATCTAATGTTGTTTCGGGCTTAACTCCATCTGCTCTACTCGATATCATCAAAGAATTACCTATCAAAGAACAGATTGTAATACTACAACACTCCGCTATTCCTAAGATGGAAAGACCTGGTAGAAAGGGTGTAAAACCTAATCCCATAAGAGATGTTTTATTCTGGTCGCCTGATACAATCGATCATATTAGGACAAGCTACCTACCTGAGCTAGAGACTAAGTTAAAAGCCCAAGCTGAGACAGATCAAACAAACGCAAATACAACAGATAACAATCGGACAGTAGAAAAATATATCGAGAATGCCTTGTCATGTTGCGGCTTTAGCGAAAACGAGGCAGCAGTAATCTCATATTTCAACCATGCCATCAGACTCGATCCAACTAATGCCGAGACTTATAATTTACTGGGTAGCCGTTACTATGATAAGGATATCTATACTGAAGCGATTTATTATTACGATCAAGCCATTGCGATAAAGCCAAAGTTTGCCATGGCATATTATAACCGTGGAAAGGCTTATCAAGCACGATGGAACGCGGTTAAGAAAATTGCTATTCCTCATACCAAGGAACAATTTCACCTTGCTATGGAAGCAGTCAACAATTTCAGAAAAATCGAGAGCCTGCTATCTCAATCTTGGGATAAGGGCGAATTCGATCTGGAAAAAATGAGAAAAGATCGAATGAGCTTAGTGGGCGAAATTACAGATAACCCAAATGCAATTTCTGTTTTAACTGAGATGATCCGCCAAAACGACAATGATGCGCATGCCCATCACTACCTAGGAGAAATTTATTTCTATAAATCGGATTATGATAAAGCGGTTCATCACTATACGAATACCATAGAGATATCTCCGAAGTCTTCATGGCCTTATTTTAAACGTGGACTGGCCTATCGACGAAAATGGAAGAAAGTTAAGGACAGCGCTGATATAAGCCAATGTGAACTCGCTTTAAATGCACTCAAAGATTTCAAGCAAGCTATCAAACTAGATGGCAACGAGGGTCGAATCGATCTGGCGAAGGTACAAGGATATAATGAAACTCTCGCAAAGCAACTTAAAGACAATCCAAATGCAATCGCCTGTTTAATTTATGCGACCAACCTAAATAAACGAGACGTCTTGGCTTATCATTTACTTGCTGATATTTATTCTGATGAAGGGAAATATGATCAAGCCTTTTCTCTTTATGATAAAGCCATAAAAATAGATGAAACTAATACAGAAATTTATCATCAACGTGGAAAATTATATCAAAGCTTATGGAATGAAGTTAAGGACAAGGCTGCTACTGTAGAAGAGTTTGGTCTTGCCATTAGCGCAATTTATAATTTCAACAAAATTCGTGACTCCTTTAATTTGAAGGAAAGAGATGAACATATAGAAGCCATTGCAAAAGAAATTTTGAATAATCCCAATGCGCCTATTGTTTTAAATGAGTTCATCAAGCTAAACCCAAAAAATGCCATCGCTTATAGCTTACGTGGTCAACTCTCCTCTCATGAAAATAAATACGATGATGCGATTTCTGATTTTAGCAGAGGCATTGAGATAGATCCGAAATTTAGAGCGGCATATTATAACCGTGGGCTCATTTATCGAAAAAAATGGAATGAAGTTAAAAACACTGCTACGACGCAAGAACAATTTCACTTTGCTACAAGCGCGATGCGAGATTTCAATAGCGCTGTCGAAGGAATATATTCAGGTGTTTTTCACTCCATGGTCAACAAAAAGATAAAAACTTTAAGGGAAGAACATGATAAGAGGTCATATCAAAATTCAATAGATTCCCAGACAAAGCAGCATGGTTATGTTATTTTCAAGAAAGCGGAAGTTACGCAGGAAACTAGCGATGATATAGACTACACATATCTAGCCTATGCTCTTCCCTAATAAGATGATCTCTCAAAAAGGATGCTCCATTAAAACAAAACTTGATAATACCCAAAATGGGTATTGTCATACCCATTTGCAGAAAAAATGAATATAACTGACCTCGTCTTTCCTTATTAAATACCCAATATATCCATGTCTTATCTTCAGTTTCCGCCAATCGCACCAAGTATTGGCTATAATAATAGTAATAAATACACGTGATAAAAAGACTTCTCATACAAGATAGCAAGGCGGGGGCGGCAATGCCTGACCATGTGAAAAAACCCGAAAATCTCGCTGATATCCCCTCTCTACATACTAATGTTGACTTTCATCACTTAAAAGAAAATGGAAAATTATTATCTGATGAAAATATTAATCTCATACGAAAAGAATTAGCTGGTGCGCCAGATGGCAGGTATGGGAAAAAAACCTTACTTTCTTATGGAATTGGGCCCGTTGATGAATACTCCAATGTAGTAAAATTTGAATATGGCATCGTGAAAAAAGGAAATAAATATTTTGCAGTCTATGAAGGAGCAGAAAAGGGAAGAGCATTAGGAGCAGGTGGCTTCGGTATGGTTAAACTGGCTCAAGACCTTGATACAGGGGAATGGGACACGATCAAAATAATGAAAAAGGAAGAAGATAGATCGAGAGCTAGTCTACACAGAGCAGGCAATAGAGAAGCTCGCAATCTCAGTAAAGTAGATCAATACAAAGCTGGATATCTACGTGAAAGAAAAGATCAGGTTGAAATTGTCATGACCTTGGCTGATGGTGTGCCAGCAGATGCGCTGATAGAAAAGAAAATGTCTACTTTGAATAGATTGGATATATGTATAGGGATGTTAGAACGCATTCAGGATTTACATGAAAATCATCAAATACTGCATAGAGATATTAAACCTAATAACATTATGCATGATTTTGTAAACAGAAAAACAACTCTTATAGATTTTGGACTTGCAGAAATTGGGGAGAAAAATAAAAATGACGAACTGGAAGTTTTAGCTCCATGGTGCGGCACACCAGGTTTTATTGCGCCAGAAATCAAGGAGGGTAGTAACAAAAATATCTATAATGAAAAAACAGAAGTCTATGCCTTGGGTATGTCTTTAGCAGAAGAGCTTGGTTTTTCAATACATTCACGTAACGAGTATGGTGAAGATGTTTTTTATGGTGATGAAGGATATGAGAGATTTTTAGATAACATAAAAGATCCAATTACAGCAGAAAAAATGCTTGGTTTAATAAAAAAAATGGTAGATCCAAATCCCGATACGCGAATTACATTGAGCGCTGCCAGTAATGAGATTCAAAAAATTCGAACAAAATATTATGAAGAAGGTCATTTGCATATTCTCTCCAAGATAAATAACTTGGCCTATGTGGATATCAATGATTATAAAAATTCATCTGATGCAATGAAAAGGAATATTCTTCTCGCTCTCATGGCAGTAGATGTTGTTCATTTGATAGATACTGGAGGAAAATCTAAACCTGAAGATCAAATGCAAATTAAACATGAATTAGAACGATGGGGAATTCAGGTATTTAATCAAATATTATTAAAGAAAGAGAATGAGCCTATTCAAGAATCCATAGATAAATGTACACGATATTTAGAAGACAAAAATAAAGTGATTTATCATAGCTATCATATTAAAACGACAGTAGAGACCCTGGCTGAATCTAAAGAGAATACTTATCATGTCAAAAATATTGCTGCCATTAAATCCACAAAAAGAGCTTACGAACAGCAAATGGAAAAAAGCATAGAGCCAGTCGTGGTAGTAAAACATCATCTTGATTTCATTCTAAAGTCACTGAGGAATCAATTAAAAAATTTAGAAGATCGAGAAAATAAACATAAACATAAAAAGAATTATCAACATGACGCTAGGATCGGCCTACTGAAGAGTGCCATCAGTGAAATTAATACAAACCATCCTCCCATGAATTATGGAAATTTAAACGATAAATTAAATAGCTTGGAAGCAGACTTAGTAAAAAATCGTCCAGAAAGCCGCGCTAAATTTTTAGATGAAACTGTAGGCATGTTTGGACTTTTTAGCGCAAAAACAACAGATGTTGTACGCAATACAAGAAAAGAAATAGAAATGGAAGCAAAACACGGCATCACGAAAAAACGCTAGCGAGGGCTATTTCCCTCCTCTAATCAAAATAATATTATTTATTTTTAAAAGATTATTTTTGCTATATAGCAGGGTATTTTTTGTGGATTATCCATTTAAATATATTAAATTCAATAAGTTATAGAATAAATAACCTGTGGAAAACTCACGTATAGTTTTACTGTTAATGGGGATAAAATAGCGAAAAATGAAATACGCAAACTTATGCATGACTTGTACACATCATATGAAGGCTTAAATCATGGGGTTTTCCACATTAGACGAATGGCTGGCTTGGATCAGCTCGATTCACTTCACCGAAATGGACTTAGGTCTGGAACGGGTAGAAAAAGTGGCTGAGGCCTTGGATTTACTGTCCTTTCCCTGCCCCCTCATCATTGTGGGCGGCACCAATGGCAAGGGATCAACGGTAGCGGGCCTAGAAGCCCTCTATCAAGCTGCAGGCTTTAAGACGGGCACATTCACCTCCCCTTTTCTTTTTGCTTATAACGAGCAAATTTGCGTGAATGGCGAGGCTGTGACTGATGCCGCCCTATGCCGCGCCTTTGAGAAGATCGATATCGCCCGCGCTGATATCACCCTAACACCCTTCGAATTTGCTACCCTGGCCGCTTTATTGATCTTTAAAAGCTATGCCTTGGATGTGCTGATTCTTGAAGTGGGACTCGGCGGGAGATTAGATGCCGTCAATATATTGGCTGCTGATGCAGCGGTTGTCACCAGCATTGGCATTGATCATGTTGAATGGCTAGGCGATACTCGAGAAAAAATCGGCTATGAAAAAGCAGGTATTTTTCGGCAGGGAAAATTGGCTGTTTGCGGTGATCGCAATCCACCGCAATCATTAATGCAGCAGGCACAATCAATAGGCGCCTTGTTTTATTGTCTGGAACAGGCCTTTTCTTATAGCGAAAATGCACAGGATTGGTCATGGCATCATGAAAAAATAAGCTATACTCACCTGCCCTATAATCAATTAGCCACGCAAAATATGGCGATTGTACTGATGGTCATCACTCTATTACAAGATCGCCTGCCTGTGAGTGAAGCAGCCATTCATCAAGGATTAGCACAAATCAAATTACTGGGACGCATTCAAATTATGCCTGGCGATATCACTTATATTTACGATGTTTCACATAATCCCGAAGCAGTAGCTTGGCTAGAAAAAAAATTATCGACCCTTCCTTGCCAGGGAAAAACCTATGCGATTTTTTCCATGCTGGCTGATAAAGATATTGAACAAAGTATTAAAATCATCTCGAGTTGTATTGATGAATGGCATGTTGCAGCCCTAGCAGTAAAAAGAGCGGCCTCAGAAGAAAGACTTGCGCAGGCTTTTAGACAAGCAGGAGTGAGCTGCATTCATATACATGCCTCTATCAAAGCTGCGCATGCTGCTGTGTGCGAGCGTGCTGTTGCTGGCGATCGAGTGATTGTCTTTGGTTCTTTTCATACGATAGCGGAGGTGTTATTAAATGATGAGCTTATTGTAAAATAAGCTCAATTAATATACAATATTCACGCAAAATTAAGATAAACGCACACACGCGGAGTAAATTATGCAGAGTCATCTATTACCTACAGCAGAAAAAATTGAACAAGTCATTGATAAAGTACAGAAAATCTTTGTCTTTGGCAGCACAAACAAAACCGACAAAAATAAATTAATTTCAAGAAATACGCTTTCCATTTTTGCGGAAGAACTTGATACAAGCCGACAATACGACAATTATTTTTCTATCTTGCCTCAAGGCGCGCAAAGCCATATGCAATATAATTCTCTGTGTCGAGATAGTTTAACCGTACCTGAAACACGTGAAGATCGACAAAACTACCTTCTTGGCTTGATTTATTGGACTTTTGTAGGGGTTTATCAAGGCGGCTATGGTAATTGCGAACCGATGGCAGATGCGGCTTTTTTCGAATGTATTTGGCAGAATTTTTCTTGCGGCATCCATTACATCCTGTTTGATAATTCAAAGGATAGACACATTGATGAACTTAATGCCATTGTCTTAGGCGATTGGCCCAAGCCTGGCTGTATTATTATTTCTCCCTGGCAGGGAGAAAAAGGCATGTCTTATGAATGGCAGGGTGATATCAAAGATACCCAAGCTCTCTTCCAACAATCGCTAACTCGCGGCCGTCGTGTTTTTTCAATTTCAAAAGATGATAAATATCAGGAAAAAGCATTTGTTCAAGAAACACTAAGGAAAATGAAATATGAAAATTGGTTGAAATATGCGAGATCACCACGTAGAAAAATGAATTTAAGAGATACTAGAAATAACTTTTTTAATTGCCTTAATGAAGCAGCGTTTTTTAAGACAGAAGAAAAATATTTACAAGCTCGTGATTTATTTTGCTTGGGTCTTACGACTAAAATGAATTATGAAAGACTGATTGGAATTAAAGATATATTAGAAAAAGATAGCGAAGTAAGAACTTTTCTCACGAATAAAATAGTGGAAAATGAACGAAAAACAGAACAGGCTCTAAATCAGTTTGGAGAAATAGCCGATCAGAAAGAAGAATATATACGCAAATTATTGCGGAAATAGAGCCGCATTCATCCTCAAAGCACGCGCGCACATTTCAACATTGTGCACGCGTAAATAATCAACCGAAGTTTGATTAGCGAGATAAACTGCAGCTGTCGCCGTTTCAATATCGCGCTCATGCGCTGGTTTATTGGTAAATAAAGCATGAAATCGCTTGCGTGAATGTGCAATCAAGACACGAACACCCAGAGACTTGAATACTTGTGCATGCTGCAATAGCAATAATGATTGCTCAGCCATTTTGCCAAAACCAATACCTGGATCAAAAATAATTTTTTCTCTTTTTATACCCTGTTTCACTAATTCATCAATGCGTTTTTTAGCCCAAGCATAAACAAGGGAAGCAGGATCTTGATCACGCGGCAAATTATCATCATCACTAGCAGGAATACTTAAATGATGCATGACAATGCAATCAGCATTGCTTGACAATAGCACCTCACGCATACGGACATCATCCAAACCCGTGACATCATTGATCCAATCCGCACCCTGCGCCAATGCTTTTTCCGCAATTTCTGCACGACGCGTATCAACACTAATAATAGGCACCACGCAAAATTCGGATCTTGCAGCATGAATGCGCGTTAATACAGGCTCTAAACGCTGCCATTCTGTTTTACTATCAATGAGTGATGCTCGTGGCGAAGTCGCTTCTGCACCAATATCTAAAATAGTCGCACCTGCTTCAACCAAAGACAGAGCTTGCTGCAAGGCATGATCAGGATCAAATGCTTGCCCGCCATCAGAATAGGAATCAGGTGTGACATTAATAACGCCGATTAATTGCGGCGTATCAATGCGTTGATACAGTTGCCGCGTATGAAAGGGTGCTTCTCCTGAAAAACGAGAACCCCATTGTTCGACAATTTGCGCCGCTGTTTTTTGATGATAGGGACCTTCTAAGGGAAATTTCCATTGAGGCGCGATATCAGCAAGCGGCCATAAAGCAAAGGGCCTTTCCTGTAAACTAGAATGAGGAACAGTAAGCGCATCTTCTTTAATGATGACATCATCCCAAGCAAGAATATCAATATCAATAATACGCGGCCCCCAATGACGCTTTGCAGGTTTTCGGCCGATATCAATTTCAATTTTTTTTAATCGATGCAGTAAATCAAGCGGTTCAAGTTTGGTTTCTATCTTTAAGGCAAGATTGAGATAGGGTTGGTTCCAATCGTCAGCCGCATTTTCTGGCAATAAGGCATCTGATAAATAAACAGGAGAAACTTGTTTGACAATCAAATCAGGAATGGCCGAAATTATTTGCCACGCTAAACGTAAATGGGCAAGGCGATCGCCCATATTGGATCCTAATCCTAAAATTACCATGATGAAAAATGATCTCCATAGCAAAAACGCGCACCGCCTTTTAATCCTTCGATACGAGGAAATTTTCTTACACCAATCATGATTTTAGTTTTACTTGGCAAATGATCAGCAGCGATATGATAAATTTCATAGCATAAATGTTCGAGCAAGCAATAATTTTTTTTGCGGATAGCCGCATGAATTTTTTTGATTAAGGCATCATAGCAAACAGTATCAGCCAATTGATCGCTCTCGCAGGCCTTAGGACTTTTTGCAAAAGAGATATCAAGATCTAACAAGACAGTTTGTTCCTGCCAACGCTCTTTTTGCCGCCAACCGAGATTAACGCTCAAGGATAGGTCGTGTATTTGTAATAAACTTTGTTTTTTTGTCATGCAAATTCCGAAAATATTTTTTGCAGATATCCTGCGCCGTCTCGAAGGATATCAACACCCTAAATGCTGCCTAGTGTAACACCCGTTTCCCAACTGAAAAAGCATACTTAATACCTTGCCTCAAACAGGACGAATGTGGTACTGTATGGCCAACTTAAGCAATATTAGAATAAAATTTACGCAAATTAGGCAAACATCTCATGCTTCGCATTGGTAAACTAACCGACTACGCCTTACTCATCATGAGTCAAATGGCGCGTGAATCTGACGCCATTTTAAGCGCGACCTTACTTGCTGAAACGCTGCATTTAGCGCCGCCCACCGTCAGTAAAATATTAAAAATATTAGCTGAAGCGGGTTTGCTGCATTCTGTGCGCGGTGCAGATGGCGGCTATCATTTGGCGCGTGGAGCAGCAGAGATCACGGTTGCTGATGTGATCACGGCGATGGAAGGTTTGGCAATCACCGTCTGCTGCGAACAAATCAATCTTTGTGCGCTTAATTCATTGTGTACCGTCCGTGAAAATTGGCAGCAGATTAATCATGCCATTCAATCATTGCTTGCAAGAGTTAGTATTGCCGATATGCTAGCGCCTTTAAATGCTCGCGCCATGTTAGAAGGTTTAGCTCATGTCAACTAATCTTAATCCGCATTTGAAAGAAGCTGTCGATAAGCAATATCCTTATGGATTTGTTACGCAAATTGAATCAGATACGATTGCGCCTGGTTTAAGTGAAGAAGTCATCCGCTTAATTTCTGCGAAAAAAAATGAACCTGAATTTATGCTGGCTTGGCGTTTACAAGCTTATCAACATTGGCAAACTTTAACGCCGCCTGACTGGGCTTATCTCCATTATGATCCCATTGATTATCAAAATATCATTTACTATTCCGCGCCCAAGTCAGCAGAGTCAGGGCCAAAAAGTTTGGCTGAAGTCGATCCTAAATTACTTGAAACCTACAATAAATTAGGCATTCCCTTGCATGAACAAGGTCGTTTAGCGGGTGTCGCAGTTGATGCCGTATTTGATAGCATTTCAGTTGCTACCACCTTCAAAGAAAAATTAGCTGAAGCTGGCGTGATTTTCTGTCCATTCTCAGAAGCAGTACAAAAGTATCCTGACTTAGTAGAAAAATATTTGGGCTCAGTGGTTCCCTATCGTGATAATTTTTTTGCCGCCTTAAATGCCGCTGTTTTTAGCGACGGATCCTTTGTCTATATTCCCAAAGGCGTGCGCTGTCCCATGGAATTGTCCACTTATTTTCGTATTAATACTGCAAAAAGCGGGCAATTTGAACGAACGCTTATTATTGCAGAAGAAGGCAGTTACGTGAGTTATTTAGAAGGCTGCACGGCACCGATGCGTGATGAAAATCAATTGCATGCAGCAGTGGTTGAATTAATTGCCCTAGATCATGCGCAAATAAAATATTCGACCGTGCAGAATTGGTATCCTGGTGATGAACAAGGCCGCGGCGGTATTTTTAATTTTGTTACTAAGCGCGGACAATGCCGCGGTGCCTATTCTAAAATTTCTTGGACACAAATTGAAACAGGTTCTGCGATTACTTGGAAATATCCCAGCGTTATTTTGCAAGGCGATCATTCGGTTGGTGAATTTTATTCTGTCGCACTTACCAATCATTATCAGCAAGCAGACACAGGCACCAAGATGATCCACATGGGAAAAAATACACGCAGCACGATTATTTCCAAAGGCATTGCTGCAGGGCGTGGACAAAATACCTATCGCGGTCTTGTGCGTATGTTACCCACTGCTCATCATGCACGTAATTATACTCAATGTGATTCATTATTATTGAGCACGACTTGCGGCGCTCACACTTTTCCCTATATTGAAGTGAAAAATTCGAGTGGCCATGTTGAACATGAGGCATCGACTTCCAAGATTGGAGAAGATCAATTGTTTTATTGCCGTCAGCGGGGTTTAAGTACGGAAGATGCGATTTCCATGATTGTGAATGGTTTTTGCAAGCAAGTATTTAAGGAATTACCGATGGAATTTGCGGTGGAAGCGCAGAAATTGTTGGAAGTGAGTTTAGAGGGTGGTGTGGGATAGGATACGAACTGAAGATGTTCGTTGATGCGTAGGCGTCCGTCGTATCAGCGAGGCTTGTCATGCCAGCCGCACGCTCTTTGTGCGAGGTGGCATCCAGGAAATTGTCTGAAATACTGGATGCCACCTCGCACAAAGAGCGTGCGGCTGGCATGACAAGCCCCGCTGATACGACGGACGCTTTTAATAAATAAATAGGTAAAGACTAATGTTAGAAATCGAAAACTTACACGTCAAAATACAAGACGAAAAACAAGGAACGAAATCCATCTTGCGCGGTGTGAATTTAACAATCAAGCCAGGTGAAGTGCATGCCATCATGGGGCCAAATGGTTCTGGTAAAAGTACGCTCGCCAATGTTTTGGCGGGACGTGAAGATTATCAAGTCACCGCAGGATCCGTTTTTTGGCAGCAACATGATTTATTATCTTTATCACCAGAAGATAGAGCAGCACGAGGCGTCTTTCTTGCCTTTCAATATCCAACGGAAATTCCCGGCGTCAATAATATGTATTTCTTGCGAACGGCCTTAAATAGCTTGCGCAAACGCCAGCAATTACCGCCGCTTGATGCCGCTGATTTTCTTGTATTAGTTAAAAATAAAATGAAGACAGTGGGATTAAACGAATCATTTTTACATCGTGCCTTGAATGAAGGATTTTCTGGCGGTGAAAAAAAACGTAATGAAGTATTGCAAATGCTGATGTTAGAGCCAGAGTTATTAATATTAGACGAAACCGATTCAGGTTTGGATATTGATGCGCTGCAAATGGTGGGTCAATCAGTCAATAGCTTGCGTAATAGCACGCGCAGTATTTTAGTGGTCACACATTATCAACGCTTACTGGATTATATTCGCCCTGATGCTGTGCATGTCATGTCGCGCGGACAAATTATTAAATCAGGCGATGAGCAATTAGCACGTGAATTAGAAAGCAAGGGTTATAGCTGGATTGAAAACGAGATCGCAATATGACAGCAGTGATGCCTTTGTGGTTGCAAAAAGAATTGAGTGAGTGTGCTGCTGCTCGAGTTTGGCCAGCGCAGATTGCTGATTTATCTCGCCATTATGCGGCGCATTTACTGCAGCAGGGTTTACCCACGCGTAAAAATGAACGGTGGAAATATAGCGATTTAAGTTGTCTTGCTAAGCATGAATTGACTGCATCAACTTTAGGAACAAGCGACTTAAATATAGATAACTATCGCTTGCAGCATGCGGCTAGTATTTTATTGGTATTGGTTAATGGCTGTTTTGCGCCGCAATTATCTGACTTGCATCGTATACCGCCGCAGGCTGTAATTACATCTTTGCAAACGGCTAAACAGGAACATGCGGATTTACTACATCAACATTGGCCCGATCAAAAAGAACATTTGCTTTATCAAGATCATCCCTTTGCAGCCTTAAATGCCGCCGCTTTTATCGATGGCTTATTTTTATATTTGCCGGATCATTGCCAATTATCTTCACCCCTTCATCTGTTATCAATCAGCACAGATGCTTTTTTTGCAGCGCATCCGCGTCATTTATTTATTTTAGGTAAGCAGGCTAAGCTTTCCTTGATTGAAGAATATCAAGCTCCATCAGGTAAATCTTATTTGATGAATACAGTCACCAACTTTATTTTAAAAGATGAGGCGCGGCTTGATTACTGCAAATTACAAAATGAACATCGTGATGCTCTTCATTTTGCGCACACCACATTAAAGCTCGCGCATGATAGTCATGCAAGCTTAAGCAATTTTTCTCTGGGCTCTCGTTTCGCTCGTGATGATGTGATGGTGCATTTACAAGCGCCAGGTTCGCAGTGTAAAACAAGCGGATTTTATCGCTTAAATCATGATGATCAGTACATTGATCATCACATTAGTATTTCACATGAAGCAGCACATACACAAAGCGACATGAATTATAAGGGCATTTTGCATCATAAGTCGCGGGCTGTTTTTAATGGCCGCTTGCATGTGAGCAAGGATGCGCAAAAAACTGTGGCTCATCAAGCGAATCATAATTTACTATTGTCGCCGCAGGCTGAGATTTACACTAAACCTGAATTAGAAATTCATGCGGATGATGTCAAATGCAAGCATGGCGCGACCATCGGCCAATTAGATCAAGATGCTTTATTTTACCTTTGTTCGCGCGGTATTTTGCATAATGACGCAATCGATATGTTATTACAGGGATTTGCTGATGATATTTTTCAGCAAATTGCGGATCCTGCTATTAATAAGCATATTAAGGAAAAGGTGGCGTAATGATAGCGAATAGTATGCAAGTCAATTTTTCTCAATTACGCGCAGATTTTCCTTTATTGCAAAAAACAAATCGCAATAAGCCCGTCATTTTTTTTGATAGTGCAGCTTCAGCACAAAAACCAAGGCAAGTATTAGAAGCGGTCAATCATTTTTATCAACATGATTATGCGAATATTCATCGCGGCATTTATGAATTAAGTGAACGCGCGAGTTTGCTATATGAAAATACACGCGAAAAAGTCAGGCAATTTATTCATGCTAAAGAGGCGGGTGAAATTGTATTTGTGCGTGGTACGACGGAAGCCATTAATCTGGTCGCCAATTGCCTTAGTCAAGACTGGCAAGCAGGTGATGAAGTCATCCTTAGTGAAATGGAGCATCATGCCAATATTGTTCCCTGGTATTTGCTGAAAACGAAATTAGGCATTGCCTTGAAAATTATACCGGTGAGAGATGATGGTTCTATTGATACAGATGCCTATCAAACTTTATTTTCAGCGCGAACAAAATTAGTCGCCATCAGTCATGTGTCAAATGCGCTTGGTACGATTAATCCCGTCAAAGAAATGACAGAGATTGCTCATGCGCATGATGTGCCCGTGTTATTCGATGGCGCGCAAGCGGTGCCGCATTTAGCAGTTGATGTCCAAGCTATTGATTGTGATTTCTATGCTTTTTCAGGACACAAGATGTATGCGCCCACGGGCATCGGTGTTTTGTATGGGAAAAAAGCTTATCTAGATCTCATGCCACCCTATCAAGGCGGCGGTGATATGATTGAAAGCGTGTCTTTTTCCAAAGTGACTTTTGCAAAAGCGCCGCATAAATTTGAAGCCGGTACGCCGGATATTGCTGGCGCAATTGGTTTGTCAGCAGCCATTGATTATCTGCAAGCGATTGGCATGGATGAGATCTTTGCGCATGAACAGCAATTATTATCTTATGCAGAAGCAGCCTTGTTAACTATTCCAACTTTAAAAATAATTGGCACAGCAAAACCAAAAGTGGGTGTGATTTCATTTACGATGGATGGTATTCATCCGCATGATATCGGTACCGTGCTTGATCATGAGGGTATTGCGGTACGTGCAGGCCATCATTGCGCCATGCCTTTAATGGAGAGAATGGGTGTGGCGGCCACGGTGCGCGCTTCATTTGCTGTTTATACAGATGAACAAGATGTGGATGCGCTGATCAAGGGCATTCAATTAGCAGTGAGGATATTTAGCTAATGTCATTACGTGAATTATATCAAGAAATCATTATCGATCATGGTAAAACACCGCGTAATTTTGGCAAATTAGAAAATGCTAATCGTGCGCAAGTGGGACATAATCCCTTATGCGGTGATCGATTAATTATTTATATTGAAGAAAATGAGGGCATCGTCAATCAAATACGCTTTGAAGGCGCAGGCTGTGCGATTTCCGTTGCATCTGCTTCATTGATGACAGAAGCGGCCATGGGCAAATCAGTGAAAGAAGTTGAAGCCTTGTTTGCGCGCTTTCATCAATTAGTGACAGCGGGCGAAGCCGTTGATGATCTCGGTAAATTAGCGGTATTTGCAGGTGTGGCAGAATTTCCCGTGCGAGTAAAATGCGCGACTCTCGCCTGGCATACTTTAAAAGCAGCCTTAAATCCCGCGAAAACTGATGCTGTCAGTACAGAATAAAGAGGTGTGAGATGATAATCTTAAGCACAGCAGCAAATGACTACATTAGCAAAATGCTAGAACGAAAACCGAATACACATTTTCGTTTGTCAGTGAAAAAAACGGGTTGTTCAGGTTATTCCTATCTTCCTCTTGTGGTTGATCGCATCAATCCAACAGATACGATAATTGAAATAGAAAATAATTTAAAAATATTTATCGATACAGCCTGGCTGCATTTATTGCAAGATTTACATATCGACTATATCGAAGAAGATAAATCGGGTTTAAAACAAAAGCGTTTGATTTTTACTAATCCCAATGAAGCAGGCCGATGTGGCTGCGGTGAAAGTTTTCATATTAATAATAATGAGGAAGCGCATGTATCGTGATCTTGCTATCGAAGTTCAGCGTGAAGTAGAAGCTTTCTTGATTCCATCGGGTGCAAAAATAAGTTTGCAACCAGGAACACAAGTGTCAGTTACGCAAGCATTAGGAAATTCCTATACACTTTATGTGAATGGTAATTTAGTGCGTGTGGCGGGTAGTGATGGCGATGCTTTGGGATTAGTTAAATTAGAGCAGCCTGATATCAATCAAATGCAAGGATCACTTGAAGAAAAAGTCACAGCACAATTAAAAACCTGTTTTGATCCTGAAATACCAGTGAATATTGTTGATTTAGGTTTGATTTATGCGAGCCATATTTTGCCCTTGGGCAAGGATGATTTTCATGTGGATATCACCATGACCCTGACAGCAGCAGGATGCGGCATGGGGCCAGTGCTGGTCAATGAAGTGGAAGAAAAAATTCGTCAAATTAATGGTGTGACGGCAGTCAAAGTGGCTTTGGTTTTTGATCCGCCCTGGGATAGAGATAGAATGAGTGATGAAGCGAAATTACAATTAGGTTTATTATAAGAGGAATGAGAGATGAGTATTCAAGAAAAAATTCAACAGCAAATTAATGAAAATAATATTGTGCTTTATATGAAGGGTAATAAGGAATTACCCATGTGCGGTTTTTCTGCACGAGCTGTGAATATTTTAAAATCTTGCGGTGCGGATTTTATCACGGTCGATGTATTGCAAGATGAAGAACTACGTCAGGGTATTAAAACATTTTCTAATTGGCCGACGATTCCGCAATTGTATGTGAGGGGTGAATTTGTGGGAGGGAGTGATATTGTGGCGGAGATGTATGAGACGGGTGAGTTGAAGGAGTTGGTGGGGGTTTAAGTTCGTTGTTGCGCAGGTGTTCGTTGTGCCAGCGGGATTTGTCATGCCAGCTAAAAGCATGCTGGCATGACAAATCCCGCTGGCATAACAGCATTTAACTCGTCGTCTTCGCCGAAATCTTCTTCCACCATTCCAACCTTGGCAAATAAAGCAAAAGAAAAATTAACAAAGCAATCAACAGCGCCATAAAATACAAGCCAATAGAAACCGTCAAACCAACCGCTGCCGTTGCCCATAATGTCGCTGCCGTGGTCAATCCCGTAACATAATCGCCTTGACGAAAAATGATACCGCCGCCCAAAAAGCCAATACCACTAACAACTTGAGCAGCCACCCGCGAAGGGTCATCATTCATGATATACATACCGAGAATACCAAAGGCGCAAGCGCCCAAGGCAATAGCGCCATAGGTACGAATCCCCGCTGTCACAATATTACGATGCCTTTCTCTTTCCCAGCCGATTAATCCGCCCAAAAAACAGGCAAAAATAATACGAAAAAACATCTCGAAATCGCTTTGTAAGGTATGGTGGGCTTGTTCTAGCATGCTTCAATTCCTTTGATGATGAGTTTGTCAATAATCCTATCTTAGTATAAGCCTTCCTTACTTGATAGTTGCACGAATTATTTTTCTCAACCACTGATTTAAAGGATTGCTTTGGTTGCGTAAATGCCAATAAAGATAAATAGGAAATGAGGGAAGTTTGAGTGGTGGTTCTAACATCGCATGTTTTTTTTGTTGAGTTAAATAACAGCCTAGACGATAAGGAAGTGTAATAATCATATCAGAATCTGCAACGATATTAGCCGCAGCAAGAAAATGTGGAATACGCATGTGAATATGACGTTTCATTTTCGTCTGTTGAAGCAGGTCATCCACAAAGCCATGCCCCGTGTTTCGAATAGTGACTAAACAATGTTTCATTAAAAGATATTGATCTAATGTTAATTTATTTTGAGCTATTTTATTTTTCGCTGAAACCAAACAAGTAAATTTTTCTTTAAAAAGGATATAGCGGCACAAGCTTGCTGACTGGCTTTCACTGCCGCCAATGATGAAATCGACTTCTTGAGATTCGAGTGGTGTTAAATCATCGCCGACGAGAGGGATAATTCTAAAAAATAAATGAGGCGCTTCTTTGCTAATAGCGCTAATAATATGCGGCAGTATGACGGTTGCTTCATAATCTCTTGTCGCAATGACAATTTCCTTTTGCATGACAGCGGGTTCAAATGTTTTCGCAGAAACAAGCTGAGTGAGATCCGATAAAATAATTTTTAGCGGTTGATAAAGTTCTTCTGCTTTTGATGTTAAACACAAGCCTTTTGTGCCTTTTATCAAAAGTGGATCGTTAAACATGACTCTGAGTCTGCCAAGAGCTCGGCTCATAGCGGGTTGGCTCATGCCTACGCGTTCTGCAGCGCGAGTAATGTGTTGTTCGTCTAATAAAGCTTTCAGCACAACTAACAAGTTTAAGTCGAGTGATTTCATATTCATTTCATGCATGATGAATATATACATCATGCATTAGACAAGTTCAATCAATACTAGCTAATATTTCCTTGCCTTCAAATAACTAAGGAAATTTGATGAAAGAAAAATTATTGAATTACATCATCGAAAAAAAATAGCGGCTGGTGTTACAACACATAAATGTTGTCTAGGGGGTTGTTATCATCAGGGCTGGTGTTAATACTGCGATATAAAAAAATTAATAAGGGATATTCGTATCCCTTATTAATCAGAGAGGATGTTTATGAAAAAATTACCCAGATTAGATGAATTGCTCCAATATAAAAATACTTTGGTTATTAAGCGATTCAGTATCCTATTTCCTCAGTTCAAACAGGATGCTGAAAAAATTTTTGAAGATATGCTCAGCTATTTATGGCTATGCAAAAAATTTGAACTTGATAAATCTCAATGCAAAGATAGTCCAGAACTCAATTTTACCTGTGTCATGCACAAGGAAATGGAGATCATTGATGAAATGTGGCATGCATTTATTTTAGTTACAGTAGATTATGCTAATTTTTGTGAGCAATATTTTGGGGAATTTTTACATCATCTTCCCGAAATGGGGGAAGAAATAGATAAAAATTTCGAGGTCGATACGGAAATTTTCCGGCAAGAATTAAGCTTATTTCTATCCTATATTTATGATAATTTAGGTGAAAATACGCTTAAAAGATGGTTTTCTCAGTATTTAGAGGCTTATCAAGCAACTTAATATCTTTGATCAAATACTTAGCAACAGCTTAAGCCTATCTTAAGCTTGGCTTAACGTCGCCTTAATAATAACGACAGATTTCCTTAATTAATTCGTATTATAATATAGCTATAACAAAATGAGGAGAAGATAAGTCATGGCCATTCGGCACTATTACATGGCTCATTTAAGCGAAGAATTAAATGCGGATCTTGTAGATATCAAAGGAAATGCGGATCTTGTAGATATCAAAGGCCTCTTAGATGGGATTGGCGAAAACCATCCTTCAAGAAAAGCCTTGATCGCTATTTATTTGCGTAAAAAAGTCGAGCTTGAAAACTTCAATCGAAAGCAGCAAAAAGAGTTATTTGAATTTAATGCAGAAGAAGAAATAAGAAAAATTGAAGAAGATAGAAAAGTATTTGAAGAACATAAAACGTATCTGCAAGGGAAAGACTTGGCTGATATCGAGAATAAAATTGAGTTCATGAATAAGAGACAAGCCAAATTATTAGCTTCTATACCTTGGATGGATCGAACCTCCATCACCATCTTTAAAAAATGTCTTGGCAGCGTGGATGCCTCCTGGGGCACCATGATACATAACATGATGCCACCCGTACTATTATCACAATTAGCTCCTACTCTAGGCGGTGGTTTTGCCTTGGTTGCCTTTGTTGATGGTGTAATAGAGAATGCAAAAAATACCAAGCATGCTTACGAAAAATTAAATGAGCTCTCACCAGAAGAAGATAAAGACCTAGATAAAAAACAAATCTATGGACATCGTCTCAGATTTAGCGCTGCCAATCTTTCATTAACATCAATTGGATTGCTGGGTTCGATAGCCTTAATTGTCGTGGGTAGTTTAATTTTGACAGGCGCAGCCATCGCTATTGGCACCTTATTTACATTGGGTCTCATTCCTGGCGCAGCGTTTTTGGGCAGCATGACAAATAGAATGCTGACTCAGCATGAAAATGAAAAATATATAAAGTCAAGATTAGCGCTCGCTGAAAAAATTCCCAATAACAAACAAGTGATATTTAAATATCAGCAAAAAATACGAGAACTTGAGGCAAAGAAAGTGTTTTGCCGTTTTGAACTTGCTGGCTCAACGATAGCAACGACAGGTTTTATTGGAATCATATTGACCGTGCTCGGTGTTGTTTCTTGGGGCATGATACCGGCGGGCATCATGATCACAGGCGCACTCATTGGTGTGGGCACGCTTGTTTTTGAAAAGATAGATGAAAAAAATAATTTTAAATATTCAAATAAAATTCGCAACTTTTTTTCTGGCGAAGAAAAGACGGAAGTTAAAAAGAATGATCTAAGTAATGAACTTGAATTGTGCCGTCATCCTAATAAAACCAAGCTTAGTTTGAAAATGCTAAATCAAGTTTATAATAGTTTAACAACGAGTGCAGAAAAGAAAATCTTTCGTCAAGAAGCTTGGAAAAAGATACAAGAAAGTATAAAAGATTTGGCTAAATCGGATAGAGCTCCTTATTTAGAAAAAGTAAAAAACAGTTATTTGTTTAGCAGCAACCGCAATAAATTAAGCTTTTTCCAGCCAAAGACGGCGAGGATGATTGATGAGGCAATTGTAACACATAGAAAATATTCGGTTCTTGGTGGTTAGATGAGTTTATGTAGCAAACGTTCGTAATTACGCAGGCGTTCGTCGTAAAAAGCACTTCTCGCAACGACGGTAAGCGTTCACGCCACGCTGTCATGCCAGCATGCTTTTAGCTGGCATCCAGGGTTTTAGGTAACAGCTCACGTGGGAATGACAGGCCAAAGCAACGGCGGATGCCTGTGAAGAATATCCCACGTGATCTGTTACGGTTTTAGACAATTTCCTGGATGCCAGCTAAAAGCATGCTGGCATGACAGCGTGGCGTGAACGCTTACTACGGTTGCGAGCGCAGCGCGGCAAAGCAATCCAGGCTTCGACTTTTATCAAATATTGCTTTTTTTATATAAAAGTCGAAGCCTGGATTGCTTCGTCGTAAAAAGCACTCCTCGCAACGACGAACGCTTCAGCAACGACGAGCGCTTCAACAACGACCCCGCCTACCTCCCCCCAACCGCAAGCAAGCCATGGCAATTACTCAACTCAAAAGGATCATCTTCCCCATCCTTTTCCAAAGCCCCTTTTGCATCCCCATAAGCTTGCGGCAGCATTCCCATCTCTTGATACTTCTTCAGCAATACAGCTAATTCATCTCGCTCAAAAACCTTAATTTCATCAGCAGTAAATGTCACTGCAACTTCATCCCTTATTGCCTTTATCATTTTTCTTAGCGCAAATCGCCTTGTAATAAGTGAGACATCATCTGCCGTAAATTGATTAAAATAGCGCTGTTTATCGCGGCTCAACACTAAATCTACTTTATTTAATTCTTCCATTAATTCAGCGACAAATTCATCTTCTATTTCCTTGTATATGGCCATGAATTTATTTTTGGCAGTGCGTTCACTATCACGTATTTCAGGATCGCGTTCTGATAACCAGTAAAGACATTCATTTATTTTTTGTCGATACTTATCTTCCAATTCAGGCAGATCTTCATATATTCCATTAAATTGCATACCTATATTAAAGTCAGATTCAATTTCTTCAAGTTCCTGGATCTGATCTGTATTAAAACGAAAAAATTCAGCTATCATTCTTGCTAAAGCCCAGGAATGGCATTTACTACTAATCGATTTTTCATAATAAACTTCTGGCGCTATATACAAACAAGTACCTGTATTTTGAACAGGCGAGGTATCACAAGACAATCTGGCAATACCCATATCAATAATATTTAAAATAATTTTGTTTTCGCACTGATATTCTCTAATATTTTCTGGTTTTAGATCACCATGAATAATACCTTTTGCAGTCATTTGCTGATCAACCACATCACACAAGGCTATGGTATACATAAATCGTTCTTTCAGTGTTAATCGAATATAGTTATGACGATCAGCATCAATAACTTTTCCCAAATGTTGTTCTGGGAAATAGTCCATCACGAGGGCATCACCGATCGGCGGTTTAACACCCAAATGATCCGCCACTAATCCCATTCGATATTCTTTTTGTATCGCCGCCTCATTTACTTTTGAACTGAATATTTTAACTAGACGTTTAGATTTTAATTTATAAATAATTTGATCGTCTGGTGTAAAAATAAGTGTGGCTATAGAACGATAAGCAGTGCCATACACCCCATGCCCAGCAGTCGAAGAAACCAGACATACCTCACATCGCTCTCCTTCTGTTCTAGTTGCTTTACGCTTCAAGTCTATCGTTTTGCATCCACGCTCCACCAGCTTGATTGAATGCTTTAATTGAATTTGCAATTTTTCTCTATTGATTCTAATTGCGTAAGATTTTCCACTAACATAACCATTTTCTAAATAGTATTCATCAACAGCAAACAAGGCTTGCATATAAAGCACATCTATTCGTGGATCAACCACTATCGGCTCATCTCTCCGCTGACGCTTGCTATCCTCGTGTTCTAAAAAATCGCCTGGCCTTTTTGATGATGACATACTTTTCTTCTCGTCTTATTTCACAAATCTTGCTTGCAGATAGGCAAATAAGGCGCGCAATACCATAGCTTCTCCACCTTGCGGCCTGCCAGGACGCGCGCGCAAATTCCAAGCCATCATGTCGAAATGCAGCCAGGGAATATCTGCTGGCACAAATTCATTTAAAAATAATGCTGCTGTAATTGCACCGCCATAGGGTTCATTGGAATTATTATTGATATCTGCAATCGGACTATTTAAGTATTCTCGATAGAGAGAAAATAAGGGCAAGCGCCACATGGGATCATTGCATTTTTCACCTTCCTTAATCACTGCATTGACCAGCATATCATTATTAGAAAAAACGGCGGCTAATTCAGTTCCTAATGCGACACGAGCAGCGCCAGTTAATGTTGTCATATCAATTAATAATTCAGGCTGTTCACTGACTGCTTCTGTGAGAGCATCAGCTAAAATGACCCTGCCTTCTGCATCAGTATTACCAATTTCTATTGTGGTTCCTTTGCGGCTTTTAATAATATCGCCAGGACGATAGGCATTGCCAGCAATGACATTTTCTACAGCAGGCACCAAGACACGCAAATGAATCGGTAATTGGCCTACCATGATCATGCGCGCCAATCCCAATACGTGTGCAGCACCCGCCATGTCTTTTTTCATTAACAGCATATGCGCAGAAGATTTAAGATCCAAACCACCGCTATCAAAGCAAACACCCTTACCAACCAAGGTCACTTTGGGATAATTAGGATTTCCCCAACGTAAATCCAACAAACGCGGCGCATCATCACTAGCACGGCCGACGGTATAAATCGAAGCATAATTCTTTTCTAATAATTCTTCACCCACACATTGCGTAAAACTCGCGCCAAATTGCTTGGCTAAATCTTTTGCCGCAGCAGCTAATTCAGTTGGGCCCATATCTTCAGTTGGCGTGTTAATACAATCACGCACAAAATAAATTGATTCCACCATGGCTGTGACTGTTGCTAGCAATGCTTCAGGCACATAGAGTTTTGCTGCTTGGCGATTAGCTTGTTTATAACGTGTAAATTGATAAGCACCAAGACCCCAGGCTATTGCATAATCTGCATATTGAGATTCTGAATTTGCAAACTGATAACTTGCTTCAGGCAATAAATAAGGTAAATGGCCAACACTCCATAAATTATTTATGTTTTCAACACAGCAAATGACTTGCTCAATCTTGCCTTGAGCATTAGGCAGCAAACGCACTTCACCGGCTTTGGCTTGAAATTGCGTTGCACTGAGCCAGGTGCGTGTTGCTTCTGATTGCTTGGCAAGCCAGGCGGGTATTTCCTGTAAGGATAATACAGTGATGGGAATGGCGTGTTGGTGATCGTTTGTAGTAAAACAAGTTAACATTCTTTTCTCCTGTAAGTGGCATGCCGTGTAATCACGTCGAGTACGCCAACAACGCCGATTTATCAATCTTCCCATTTTGATTTTTCGGAAGATGCTGTAAAACAACGACTGAATTAGGAATCATATACGCAGGGAGGCTAGCACTTATCTGCTCTCTGATATATTTACTATCAATATTATTATCAGATGCTACATAGGCAAGTATTTTACCATGTGTTGTGGTCTGTTTCTGATAAATCACAGCTGCCTGATTGACCTCAGGAATTAAACTAATGGCTAATTCAATTTCTTCTAATTCAATTCGGTAGCCCATATGCTTTATTTGATTATCCTTTCTGCCAACAAAGAAAAGCAGGCCATCAACTTGCTTGACAATATCGCCAGTCCGATACATACGATGATGATAATAGCCAAAACCGGTATATTCACAAAAGGATTTTGCTGTAGCCTCAGCATTATTATAATATCCCCTACCCACATTAGGGCCCAATAAACACAATTCACCATCCTCTTGTATTAGGAAAGAGAAATTAGGATTGATTCGACCTAAGGACGGCAAGCCATTTATATCCTCAAAATCTTCGTCTGATATATCATAACTACTGCAGATACAAGTACATTCCGTTGGGCCATAGACATTGACAAAACGAACTCGATGAGAAAAGAGGTCATATAATTTTTTTAATTCACCTTTAGGATAGCCTTCACCGCCAAAGGTAATCACCCTAATGTGAGCAAAACTATTTTCATTTAATACCCGCATCGTCATTAAATAAATAAATAAAGAAGGCACGGAAAATAGGATTGAGCACTTCATTGAATCAAGATAATCCACCAAGAATTTAGCTGAAGCAACAATGGCCTTATTAACAGGAAGCAAACAAGCCCCTGAAAAAATAGAAGCATAGAAATCAAAGACTGAATTATCAAAATACATAGGATTCACATTGGCAATTCTATCGGCTGTCGTCACTTGATAGTGCGATCTAGCCCAATCAATGAAATGAATAATATTTTGATGACTAATGGCGACACCCTTTGGCCTGCCTGTTGAGCCAGAGGTAAACATGATATAGGCCAGGGTATCTCCATCTATACTTTTTGACAGTGCGGCTAGCTGATCGCTATCAAATTTCGTATCTGCCTCCATCATTGAACTCATTAATTCAATGCGATGACCCAATGTCTGACTAGCAGCCATCAACTGATCCGAGCAAGGCTTATCTGCAAATATACGACTTGGTTTACATGTTTCTATCGTATATTTAAATCGTTCTGAAGGAATATCAGGATCGATGTTGGTATAAATCACGCCTATCTTTAAGCAGGCGATCATGAGCGCATAGGAGAAATATTCTTTAGCGTTGATAACGGCAAGGACATCTCCCTTCTTCAAACCATCGTCTAGCAAGATAGCAGCCATTTTATTCGAATCAAAATCAAGCTGCTCATAGCTATAATTTTTATCCGAATAAGATAGAGCAAGATTATTTCGATTATGCCTACTAACACTTAAGAATAAAGATGGGAGATTAAAATGATATTCCATAACTTGCCCTCAAAAATTCTATCTTGAAATAATAGCATGCATATAAGTCGTCACAGGTATGAAATTGAAATGTTTTGCCAAAGCAACAGAAGCCTTATTATTAGAATAGCAATCCCAATTCACTGTTAACCCTCTTTGGTCACACATATGAATAAATTCATTAACAATAATTTTTCCTATCCCTTGAGATCTATGTGCAGGATGAGTAAACACATCAACTTCAACATGCTTATCTGCTATCGCACAACCATAGCATACTCCCGCAGGAAGATCATCTATCAACACGACAAGGCCAAAAGAGGAATAAAAAAAATGATTTTTAGAAGACCAGAAACGCGCGCCTATCGATAAATTAAAATGATTGTCAATCAAATCATAATTACTAATGGTCAATGGTTCAATTCTAAATTGATTACTCGTATTGATTGATTTCATCAGCCTGCTTGCATCAAGTTTAAGCTGAACACGCTCAACAAAAGCAATCTTAGTATCACCGCTATTTTTCAATACATTTTGCCATTTTTCTGGCACATCATACCAACGCAATTTTTCTTGCTCGAAATTTCGTTCTAATAAAAAATTAAGAAACCCCTCATCAAATTCCTTACTGGGTTCTAATTCGATTAAATCTGCAAAACCAAATTTATGAATCACAAAATAATTTGGATGCAAGCCATTCCAATAAACGCTTCCTTCTTGATTACCATCCAGCACTGATTTAATTAATGGAAATGAATATTTTTTTAAACGATATTGCCCTGCCAAGATCGAATTTGGAGAAGACATCACTATCACAGAACTAACCCACCATTGACAGGTATAATAGAACCATTAATGTATTGATTACTAACCACTGAGAGCACAGTATGCGCAACATCCAGTGCATTCCCCAATTTTCTTAATGGAATTCTTTTAATTAAACTATCTAACATTGACTCACTTAATGCTTGCGTTGTAGATGGTGTTTCTATAAAGCCTGGAGAAACAGCGACAACTCTTATACCAAAAGGCCCGAGCTCCTTAGCCCAGGTTTTTGTAAATGCATTCACTCCCGCTTTAGCTGCAGAATAGGCAGTTTGTCCCGCGTTGCCATCAGCCGAAATCGAGCTAATATTGACGATAACGCCTTTGGTTCGCTTAACAATCATATGATCTGCAACCATAGCGCTCGTCAAGAATACAGAATTCATATTGATATCAATTATTTTTTTATAGGCATTATAATCGTGCTGTCTCTGCGCCTTTGTCAGATTAATAAGCGGTTCATTGTAAATAAAACCCGCGTTATTGATTAATATATCTATGCGGCCATTCGCATTCATCACTTTATTAATTGCCGCTTGCATGCCTTCCTGATCAGTCACATCAACGCATTCTTTTTGAAAATCATTTCTCAGATCTTTCAATTTAGTTTGATTGCAATCAATCACAATGATTGTGGCGCCAGCTTCTGCCAGTGTATTTGCAATCGCAAGTCCTAATCCACTTGCACCACCCGTAACAAGCGCAATTTTATGGCTCAGTGAAAGATTAGGCTGGGACATTTGCCTTGACTCCATATTTATCTAGCACTTCAATTATTTTTTGAACCGAATCCATTGACATGATGTCATCTATAGAAAGTTGAATTTCAAAACCTTTCTCAATCTCTGTGACTAATTCCATTTGCACCAGTGAATCCCATTTATAGACATCTTCTTTAACCAGAGATTCATTAATATCCCCCAATCGCATATCAAAAACCTTAGAAAGTAATTGAAATAAGCGTTCGCGCATAACCTCTCCTATTAAACTAAAATATGTTTCGCATAATCATCACTAGAAAAACGATGATGTTCGCCTGGTCTTGATATATATACACCATGTGCACTGGTATTTTTTGCTATGAGTGTTTGCGCACCGATAATATTATATTCTTCAATAACAACTTTATTAACAATAGTAGCATTCACACCCAAAAAACAATTTCGCTTAACTCTTGCACCACCAGAAACAACTGCACCTGATGCAATCCAACAATTTTCATCTATTCTTGCATGATGAGCAATGACCACATTACTCCAAATAAATGTGTTTGCGCCAATTAGTGAAAATGGTTCAATCACTGCACCTGGCATGATGAAGACACCCTCACCTATTTCTTGAGAAAAATTCGAAGCACTTGCATGAATATAAGTAAGCGGCGAATAACCTAGCAATTTTGCCTCTAAGAAAATTTTTCCTCTATTTTTATTGACATTACCATAACCAATTGCATTGATAATTTTATATTCCGAGGGTGGATAAGTCTCAGCTAAGCTCTCAAAAGGGACGATGGGTTTGTCAAATAATACGGGCTTATCAATGAAGGAACGATGCACCGTGAAAGCCGCCACATTGATACGAGGATCTCGGCTGATGATGCTATAAATAATTTCAGCTGCGATTGAATGGCCAATGATGATAACTTTTTCAGTCATTTTCTAATTCCGCATATCCAAATCCAGCACAGCCATACTGACTGCCGCTATAAAACATATAAATTTTTTCTCCCACATTCACCACATGCGGATAGCAGATAGCGACTGAATCCCAACCTGCGGCTGAGACATCAATGCCAGCCTTGCTATCATCTCTCTCCCAGTGAATCAAATCTTTGGAAGAGGCATAGCCAACGCGATATTGTTTGTGATAATCCTGATTTGGAATAACATCACGATAGGAAAAAAACATATGATATAAATTATCAAACTTGATCACACTAGCGCTTGATTGACATTCTTTATTTAAAACAGATGCAATTGTTTGCCGGCCGCTCAGCTTCCAATTCAAGCCATCCTCTGAGTGCGCATGCATGAGCACATAAATGGGATTCTTGACACCATCACTTTCAAACCATTCAATGCCGCCCGCATACCACATTTGCCAATTATTTTTTCCAAAATTAAATACGCGTGGACAAGCATGAAGATAGGGATATTCATAATGCTTTGATATGATGGGTTCCGCAGCCGCTTTTTCAAAAGTTAAGCCTTCATCCTTGCTGATGGCAAGACCATTTGCCCATTTATAAGGAGTCGTATTCGATCTACTCCAACCAACATAGTACAACCAAAGTTCTTGCTTCTCTTCATGAAAAATCAAACTACCCGGCATTGTGCCGAACTGATCAAAGCTTCCTTCTTCTCCCTGGCCTTCCGTATTTAAAATAGGTTCTTCGTGCACAGCAAGCACCTGCGAAGGATTATTTTTATCAACATCCACAAAAAATATATAACTGATATACTTGCCATCAAGCTCGCTTTTTCTTCTACTTGAAAAATAAATACGAATCCTATCTTTCAACACCAGCGCATTAGGATTTTGCCCATATTCTTTCGCCCATTTTTTATCTGCTGAAGGCGCCCAGATTTGACCTTTCTTGTTCCATTTAAACATGCTAATTATCCTATTCTTCAGTTAGTGCTGCCGTTCGTAAAGTATGATCCAACCATTGATGAATACTCTTATTACTTTTTTCCGCAGCACGCAATACTAATTTTTTTGTTTCCTCTGAGACACCTTCAAGCTGACCATGGTATCTTGTTTTTAAAGTACCGCCCCTTCTTCCCGGAATTTGCAAATCAAAATTAGCAAGAGGCTCGCCTTCACCTACGACAAATGAAATCAAATAATAAACGCCGCCTATAACCCATCTCACAGTCACATCACGTGCTTCTGCAGGAATAGATTCAAAAGGAACTTTGAACTTGAATAAGGGATTTGCATTAAGCAATATTTTTCCAAATTCAGTATGATATAGCCACTCCGGCATACTTTCATCACCCACAACTATTTTACCGCCAGGCTTGGTGACACGAACCATTTCAGTTAAACTTCGTTTCAAATTTTCGAAAACATTCAAGCCGCCAAAACTATAAACGGCATCAAAATAATTATTTGGAAATGCCAAATAAGATGCATTGCCAACTGAAAATTCAACAGGCACAGAAAGCTTTTCCAGTTTAGATTTACATTGTCTCAACATTGCGCCAGAAATATCTTGAACAAATAATCTGCCATCCTGACTGAGTAAAGAAGCAATATGCTGCGAATCCCTGCCCGTTCCGCATGAAAGCTCTAGTACTTTTGAATTGGCTTGTACATTGAGTTGACTCACCATGTCTCTTCTGACTTTATCTTCATCTTCACGATGAATGGCAAAGGTTACACCCTGAATGTCGTCATAAATTTCTGCATTCGTTTCATAATAGGCTAGCTGTTCTTTTTGCTTGGCACTTAATTCCGGCGGATAAATAAAATCTGCTATGCCATCTTCAATAAGATATTTTCTACCTTGTGCATTTTGAAAATAGCCACTTTGAATTGATCCATTCATTTCTTCTTTGACGACCAGTGTTAATTCACCGCCCGTTTCAGGACATCGATAAATATTTTCTTTCACTGTTAAACCTCTCCCCTTGACTGTTCGCAAATTGATTTTACATTCATTTCTTGCAAGCTAGCTGCATCTCTAGCGATAATTTTTCTCACCACTGAAAAAGGTCTATTTTTTGTTTCCTTAAAAATATGCAGAATATAAACTGACATGAGACCCATAAAAAACATGATTAATCCGCCGAATAAAGAAGTCAACACGACTAAAGTTGTCCACCCCTCCATTGCTACGCCCCAATATAATTTTTTGATGATCAAGTAAATCATAAAAATAAATGAAAATAGGGTGACCGCAGAACCAAAATAAAAAATAAAATAGAGCGGTTTAGAACTGAAAGAGATAATTGAATCAAGAAACATATGATATTTTCTAAAAAAACTATAGCTGCTTCTTTCCTTGCAATTTTTTTTAAATATATAACTCTGCTGATTAAATCCAACTAAAATAGAAATTGGGCCGAAATAATAGCCATGCTCTTGATATTCAATCAGCGATTTTACATAATCTCGTTTCATTAATCTGATGGTAGAAATATTCTTAGTCGATTTCACTTCATCCGATAGGCTATTCAGCACTTTATAATACAGGGCACCACTCCATCTTTCGAACCAATGACCCTTTCTCTCTTCCTGCACGCCATAAACAACATCTGTTTTATTCTCTTTATGAATTTCATCCCAAAAATTTTGTAATAGCGCCGGATCTTCTTCAAGATCGGAATCGATCAAAAATACGTATTCACCATCAGCATGCTTTAATCCCGTAGCCATTGCCTTATGATGGCCAAAATTTCGAGATAACTGCACGATTTTTACTTTAGCGTCGAGTAAATGTAACTGATGCGCAACATCAAGGGAATGATCTGGCGAGCCATCATCCACAAAAATAATTTCATAATCAGGCGTAATTTGAGAGGCTGCTTTCGTGATTCGAGTGTAGAATTCTAAAAGATAAGAAGCTGAATTATACATTGTTGTGACTATCGATAGCTTCATCACAATAACTCCTTTTAGTTAACTATTTTCCCTCAAAGTTTTTAAATACTGATGAGCACTTGGCCCCATATTAAAAATCAAATCAAGAATCGTGACACCATGAACAAATTCGCCAAATAGTTGAGTGTACGAAGGATAGTCTGAATATTCAATGTAAGAAAGATCAATTCCTGCATTTTCGAATAAATTTGTTTGAATATAGTCTTTTGCAGAGGGCCCAGAAATATAATGCGTTGCTTTCGCCTGCTGACATAGAGCGATTAGGCGTTCTGTTTTTTTTAAGTCATCATCTATTTTATAATCAGTGGACCAGGTTATTCTGCTGTGAATATTTAAAAGAGAGCAGATCATCTGTAAAAATTGATAATTAACCTGGCTCAAATAATCTTCATCCTTAGCTTGCAGATAGACTTCTTCAAAATGGCGGCTATAATCTTTGAAATAATGGGCTCGTGCATAATTAGCCATGATAGATTTCCAATGATTAGCTGCCCAAGTCTGGTCATTAATTTTTGTTTCGTT
This sequence comes from Gammaproteobacteria bacterium, assembly GCA_013287745.1. GTDB lineage: Bacteria > Pseudomonadota > Gammaproteobacteria > DSM-16500 > DSM-16500 > Aquicella. Next base: position 26,454 of record JABDDF010000002.1, on the reverse strand, counting down.
AATTTTCTGTAAATACTTACCTTTCACATCAACAGGTATAGTCAACCACTGCGCGCCCTGTGGCGTCTTGATTAAATTACGGTTTCGCCAATCACGCCTGGTATATTGCATATCATCATAGAGGATAAATTCATCAACCATGTTAATTAAATCGAAATAACCCTTCCATGGGATGTAGCACGATTGAACAATAGCTACTTTCTTTGTCATATACATTCCGTTTTTGGATAAATCATCATCTGGTAGGCACGAGTGGGATCGAACCACCGACCACCACCATGTCAAGGTGGTGCTCTACCACTGAGCTACGTGCCTATGTTGACAACTAATTAGCGGTGCTAAAGATACCTTGTTGGCTCGAAAGAATCAACAATTACCGCTGATTTCAGCGTCCCAATGAACGTTCCCTCAATTCATGGATCAAATCACGCAATCGCGCCGCCTCTTCAAACTCAAGATGGTGGGCATGTTCATACATTTGCGTTTCTAATTTAGTAATTTTCGCTGATAATGCTTCGGATGTCAGCGTCAAATACTCAATCGCATCTTCGGCAACACGCGTTTTTGGAAAGAGCCGTCCTCGCACAGATTTATCTGCATAAGCGCCTTCCATCACATTATGCACTGCTTTTTGCACACTGCGCGGCGTAATATGATTTGCTTCATTATAAGCATGCTGCTTAGCGCGGCGGCGCTCAGTTTCTTGAATCGCACGCTGCATGGAACCCGTCATTTTGTCCGCATACAAAATTGCCTTGCCATTAAAATGACGCGCTACACGCCCAATCGTTTGAATAAGAGAAGTTTCAGAACGCAAAAAACCTTCTTTATCCGCATCTAAAATGGCAACTAGAGATACTTCTGGCAAGTCCAAACCTTCACGTAATAAATTAATTCCCACCAAGACATCAAAGCTGCCCAAGCGTAAATCCCGCAAAATTTCTACACGTTCTACTGTGCCCACATCAGAATGTAAATAACGTACACGCACATTATGTTCTTCTAAATATTCTGTTAAATCTTCAGCCAAGCGTTTGGTTAAAGTGGTAATCAAGATGCGTTCATTGCTTTTTGTACGCTTATTAATTTCAGAAAGGACGTCATCAACCTGATTCGTTGCTGGACGCACTTCAACCAAGGGATCTAAGAGACCTGTGGGTCTTACCACTTGCTCAACTACGACACCTGCCTGTGTTAATTCATAAGCGCTAGGCGTTGCAGAAACAAAAATAGTTTGCGGTGCTCTCGCACTAAATTCATCGAAGCGTAGAGGTCGATTATCCAAGGCAGAGGGCAAACGAAAACCATATTCAACCAGGGTTTCTTTACGCGAACGATCGCCGCGATACATGCCATGTAATTGCGGAATGGTGACATGTGATTCATCGATGAAAAGTAAGGCATTATCAGGCAAATAATCAAATAAGGTTGGCGGCGGCTCACCTGGCGCACGTCCCGATAAATATCGCGAATAATTTTCAATGCCTTGACAATAACCTAATTCCTGCATCAATTCTAAATCATAAATCGTGCGCTGTTCCAAACGCTGCGCTTCTACTAATTTATTCAATTGACGTAATTCATCTAATCTCGTTTTTAATTCAGCTTTAATGAAATCGATTGATTTAATAATGGTATCACGTGAAGTTGCATAATGCGTTTTAGGATAAATGGTGAGACGCGGCACACGACGCAGCACTTCACCCGTCAAAGGATCAAAATAAGAAAGATTTTCAATTTCATCGCCAAATAATTCAATACGTACTGCTTCGCTATCTGATTCTGCGGGATAAACATCAATGACATCGCCGCGCACACGATAAGTCGCACGATGTAAATCCACATCATTACGCGTATATTGCAATTCAGCTAAACGACGTAAAATATGGCGTTGATCGACTTTATCACCACGATCAAGATGGATGACCATACTTAAGTACATGCGTGGATCGCCCAAGCCATAGATAGCAGAGACTGTCGCAACAATGATGGCATCACGTCTTTCTAATAAGGCTTTCGTTGCTGAAAGACGCATTTGCTCAATATGCTCATTGATAGCAGCATCTTTGGCGATATAGGTATCAGAAGAAGGAACATAGGCTTCAGGTTGATAATAATCATAATAGGAAACAAAATATTCAACGGCATTATGCGGGAAAAATTCTTTCATCTCGCCATACAATTGAGCCGCCAAGGTTTTATTAGGCGCTAAAATTAAAGTTGGACGCTGTATGGCCATGATGACATTAGCAGCCGTGAAGGTTTTACCAGAACCCGTCACTCCAAGCAGAGTTTGATAGGCCAAACCACTGTTGACACCTTCAATCAGACTTTTAATCGCCTTCGGTTGATCGCCAGCTGGTTTATATTGTGCGTGTAATTCAAAAGTTTGTTCTATAGTCTGCTTCATAGGTGGAAGTATAGCGTTAAATTCATTATACTGCCCACCATATATTTCCCTATAAAAAACAAAGAGAATGCAGCAATGACAAAAACATTGACAAAAAATCTTGCTCAAGAATTGGCTCAACGGGTACAACGCATTAAACCATCCCCTACTCTCGCCATTTCTGCACGCGCAGAAGAATTACAAGCAGAAGGCAAGCCCATCATTAATCTGAGCATAGGCGAACCTGATTTTGATACACCAGCGCATATCAAAGAAGCGGCGATTAAAGCCCTTCACGATGGCCATACAAAATATACTGCGGTAGAAGGAATTAAAGAATTAAGACAGGCCATTATTAATAAATTTGCCCGTGAAAATCATTTGCAATATGAACTCAATCAAATTCTCGTTTCAAACGGCGCTAAACATAGTTTTTATAATTTATTTACTGCCCTATTGAACCCCAATGATGAAGCCATCATCCCTGCGCCTTACTGGGTTTCCTATCCCGATATGGTAAAATTATGCGATGGCAATCCTGTTATTGTCAAAACAGACATGGCCCAGCAATTCAAAATCACACCGGCGCAATTGAAAGCAGCCATTACAGATAAAACGCGTATTGTCATTTTAAATAGCCCTTCAAATCCAACGGGCATGGCTTATACCAAGCAAGAATTAAAAGCACTGGGCGAGGTTATTTTACAATATCCCGGCATTATTGTAGCTTGTGATGATATTTATGAGCGTCATTTATGGAAGCACGCTCCCTTTGTCAACCTAGTCAATGCCTGCCCAGAATTATATGAACGTACTATTGTGATTAATGGCGTTTCGAAAACCTATGCCATGACGGGTTGGCGTATTGGCTATGCGGCAGGATCCGCGAAAATTATCGCTGCAATGAAAAAGGCACAATCACAGAGCACATCTAATCCAACAAGTATCTCACAATATGCTGCGCTCGCTGCATTGAATGGCGATCAACAATGTGTGCAGCAGATGACAGATGCTTATAAAGAACGTCATGATTTTTTGTTTGCTGAATTAGAAAAAATGCCAGGCATCAAATGCCTGCCATCCGATGGCACCTTTTATTCTTTTCCCTGTGTCGAAAATTTGTTTAATAAGGAAATGGCTGTCACTAATGATATGGAATTTGCTGATTACTTATTAAGAGAAGCTGAAATTGCAGTGGTGCCAGGTACGGCCTTTGGCGCGTCAGGTTATATTCGTCTTTGCTATACGGTTAGCATGGAAGACTTAAAAATAGCGGCAGAACGCATGCGGCTTGCCATTGCACGTTTGCGGGGATAAATTGATTAGGGCTGTTATTTCTTTGAAGGCATTGTTGTTACTGAGGCGGTTCGTCGTTGAGCGGGTGTTCGTCGTTGTGCAGATGTTTGTCGTTGCGCAGATGTTCGTCGTTACGCAGATGTTCGTCGTTGCGCAGATGTTCGTCGTTGCGAGGAGTGCTTTTTACGACGAACATCTGCGCAACGACAAACATCTGCACAACGACGAACACCCGCTCAACGACGAACGCTTTCGCAACGACGAACCGCTTCAGTAACAACAATGCCTTCGAAGAAATAACAGCCCTTAAATTTAATTCGGTTTTTTATACTAACAAGGAGATGTTAAATGCGTATTCGGAAATTATTGCTTTCTACTATCGTTGCTTCTTTGAGTGTTTCAGCGGCTTCCACTGTTTTATCTTGTACGCGCTTCTTACATGTTGATCCTAATCAAGGCGTATTTGTCGCTCGCAATATGGATTGGTATGAACGCATGCAAAGCCGCTTAATTGTTTATCCCCGCGGCATTGAACGACAGGGTTCTGCTGAAGTCAATCCACTCAAATGGACATCAAAATATGGCAGCATCGTCACCACCGCCTATGACACTGGCGCAACCGATGGCATGAATGAAAAAGGATTAGCTATTCACGGTCTATGGTTAGCTGTCTCTGATTATGGCACGCGCGATGAAAGCATACCTGGCTTATCCATCTTAATGTCGATGCAATTCTATCTTGATAATTTCAAAACGGTAGCTGAAGCGGCCCGTTATACTGAAGCAAATAACTTCCAAATGCTCGCCTTTTTCCATAAATCCATTGGACGTTGGGTCAAGATCCATCTTGCCTTGGAAGATGCAACGGGTGATTCCATTATCATTGAATACATAGATGGCAAGCCCAAGATCTATCACAGTAAAGATTATAGCGTCATGACCAATGATCCGGTTTACTCATGGCAATTAGAAAATCTTAAACAATATTCAGGATTTGGCGGTGACAAGCCCTTGCCTGGTACAACTGCAGCCCCAGATCGATTTGTGCGCGCAAGCTATCATGGAATGAATTTACCTAATGCAGCCTCTCAACAAGAAGCTGTCGCAGAAATGTTCAGCGTGATAGCCAATGCGGCTGCCCCCTATGAACCTATCCCGACGATGCCTGGCAAAATAGATCATACCTTGTGGGGAAGCGTGGCCGATCTGACTCATCATATTTATTATTTTCATTCGAACAATAATTTTACTACCGTTTATGCCAATTTAGATAAGTTTCAGCTGCAGGCGGGCGCGTCAGTGATGCGCTTGGATTTGGTGAAACATCCTGAGTTATCAGGGGATGTGACGGATAAATTTGAGCCGGTGGGTTGAAGCGGTAAATATTTGTTAAACCTTCGAGGCGGCGCAAAAAGCACCCTCACCCCCTGCCCCTCTCCCCTCGCAAAAAGCGCTCCGGGAGAGGGGAGAGTTCTAAATTTTCTCCTCGAAATAGAAAAGGACGCTCCCCTCTCCCGGAGCGCTTTTTGCGAGGGGAGAGGGGCAGGGGGTGAGGGTGCTTTTTGCCCGCCGTCTCGAAGGGTGTACAAACAAAATTTTCCTTAAAATTCTATTGACGCCCGCACCAACGAATATTAGTATTCTCCTCACTTAGCACTATATTCCCCGGTAGCTCAGTCGGTAGAGCAAGTGGCTGTTAACCACTGGGTCGGCGGTTCGAGTCCGTCCCGGGGAGTGGAAAGTTTCAAGCCTTTCGTCATATTGATACCCAACATTCACGGGGTAGCCTTAATGGATAATCACGCAAATGGACTGAGGCAAGCACTTGCCCAAGAAACTCCGCTGCAAATTGTCGGTACCATCAATGCCTATTCTGCCTTACTTGCCAAACATGCTGGTTTTCGCGCTATTTATTTATCAGGCGCAGGTGTTGCCAATGCATCCTATGGCTTGCCCGACTTAGGCATGACCAATCTCAGTAATGTAGCGGAAGATGTGAATCGCATCACAGCTATTTGCGATTTACCCTTGCTGGTTGACATTGATACAGGTTGGGGCAATGCCTTTAACATTGCACGCACGATCAAAACAATGATCAAAGCGGGCGCTGCAGGCGTACATTTGGAAGATCAAGTGCATGCCAAACGCTGCGGGCATAGACCCAAAAAAGAAGTTGTTGATACCAAGGAAATGTGTGACCGCATCAAAGCGGCCATGGATGCAAAATATGATCCTAATTTTACCTTCATGGCCCGCACTGATGCGCTTGCAATTGAAGGTTTAGACAAAACCCTAGATCGCATTCAAGCCTATGTTGATGCGGGCGCAGAAATGATTTTCTTTGAAGGTGTCACCGATTTATCTCAATATCAGGCACTCACTCGCGTTTGCACTGTACCCGTCCTTGCTAATATCACTGAATTTGGCATGACCCCGATATTTAATAAGACGCAATTACAACAAGCCGGCATTCAACTTATCCTTTATCCACTCAGCGCTTTTCGTGCCATGAATCAGGCTGCGCTTGCTGTCTATCACACGATACGTTCGCAAGGTTCGCAGCAAAACCAATTAACGCACATGCAAACACGTGAAGAAATGTATGACATTTTAAATTACCATCATTACGAACAGGCCTTAGATGAACTCTTGCAAAAGGAAAAAATGAAATGATAGCTACAAAATCCAAGGGTCTTGAAGGCGTTGTCGTTGGTGATACCGCGATTTCTACGGTCGGCAAAGAAGGCGTTGGCCTGACTTATCGCGGCTATGATATTCATGATTTAGCAACGCATTCCACCTTTGAAGAAGTCGCTTATTTGCTTGTTCATGGTGAATTACCCACGATCGAACAATTACAAGCTTATCGAGAAAAATTAGTTAAATTACGCCGCTTACCCAATGAACTTAAATTATTGTTAGAAACCATTCCTGGCTCTGCCCATCCCATGGAAGTGATGCGTACCAGTGTTTCCATGTTAGGTACTTTGGAAGCAGAATCTGCCAATTATTCAGGTCATCAAATTGCAGATCGTTTAATTGCCTGCGCACCGAGTATGCTTTTATATTGGTATCAATTTCATCGCAATAATATTCGCTTAGAAACTTGGGATAATGAAGAGCAAACCATTGCCGGTTATTTTCTGCATTTATTACACGGCAAAAAACCAGAAGAAGAATATCGCCGTACCGTCGATGTTTCCCTCATTCTTTATGCAGAACATGAATTGAATGCATCCACCTTTGCAGCACGGGTCACGGCTTCAACTCAATCTGATTTTTACTCATGCATTGTATCAGCCATTGGCACCCTGCGCGGCCCCCTTCATGGCGGTGCCAATGAAGAAGCCATGCGGCTCATCACGCAATTTAAAACGCCGGATCAAGCAGAACAAGGCATCCGTAGCATGCTTGCAAAAAAAGATAAAATTATGGGTTTCGGTCATCGTGTTTATAAAATTTCTGATCCGCGCTCTGACATCATCAAAGCATGGTCACAAAAATTGTCGGCTCATGCGCGTGATGGCTATCTCTATGCTGTTTCCGAACGCATTGAAAAAATCATGTGGGATGAAAAAAAACTTTTTCCTAATTTAGATTTTTACAGTGCAACGGCTTATCATTTCTGTCACATCCCCACTCAATTATTCACGCCCATTTTTGTCATGGCACGTTTGAGCGGGTGGAGTGCACATATTTTTGAGCAACGAGAAAATAATCGTTTGATACGACCTGAGGCAAATTATGTCGGCCCTGCTCCTCGTCCATTTCCACCTTTACAAGAAAGAGGCTAATGCATGTCTCATAGCGATGAAAATACTCGCCCTCAAGCTGATGCAGAATTAATTGCGATTGCTGATTACGTCATTGATGCTAAGGTAACTACTGAACTTGCTTTCGCAACAGCCCGCTACTGTCTCATGGATGCTATAGGCTGCGCCATTTTAGCCTTGCAATATCCTGCTTGCACAAAATTACTCGGGCCCATTATTCCTGGCACGACTGTGCCCATTGGTGCACGCGTACCAGGCACTTCTTATTTGCTTGATCCCATTCTTGCTGCTTTTAATATCGGTACCTTGGTACGCTGGCTAGACTTTAATGATACTTGGCTTGCTGCTGAATGGGGACATCCTTCTGATAATCTAGGCGGCATTTTGGCTATTGCAGATTATCTCAGCCGCCAAAAATTAGCTGCCGGTGAAAAGCCGCTTTTAATTAAGGATGTTTTAATCGCCATGATTAAGGCACATGAAATCCAAGGTATTCTCGCCTTAGAAAATAGTTTTAACCGCCTTGGTTTCGATCATGTCATCCTTGTAAAAATTGCCTCGACTGCTGTTGTCACGCATTTATTAGGCGGCACACGCACGCAAATTATTGATGCACTCTCTCAAGCCTGGATAGATGGCGCTTGTTTACGGACTTATCGTCATGCGCCCAATACCGGCTCACGTAAATCGTGGGCTGCGGGGGATGCCACCAGTCGCGCAACACGTCTTGCTTGGTTAACACTGCAAGGTGAAATGGGTTATCCTAGTGCCCTATCCACGAAGAAATGGGGCTTTTATGACAGCCTCATGCGCGGTCAAACTTTACGTATCGCAAAACCCTATGGCACTTACGTTATGGAAAATGTTTTATTTAAAATTGCCTTTCCCGCGGAATTTCATGCGCAAACGGCGGTTGAATGTGCGATACAATTACATCCGCAAATCATTCATCGCTTAGATCAAATTGAAAAAATTATTTTAACGACACATGAATCTGCCATTAGAATCATTAGCAAAACAGGCCCCCTCCATAATCCCGCCGATCGTGATCACTGCTTGCAATACATGGTTGCTGCGGCCCTGTTACATGGCAATTTGAAAGCGGATTACTATGAAAATGATTTCGCACAAGATCCCCGCATTGATCATTTACGTGAAAAAATGCAAGTGATAGAAGATCAGCAATTTTCTCAAGATTATTTAGATCCCAATAAGCGCTCGATTGCCAATGCCATAGAAATTTATTTTAAAGATGGCAGCCACACTGAAAAACTCATCGTGGAATACCCCCTTGGCCATCGACGCCGCCGTGAAGAAGGCATTCCCTTACTATTCAAAAAATTCGAAGAAAACCTTGCTGGTCATTATTCTGCCGATAAAATCAAAGGCTTAGTCTCTTTATTTAAAGACCCCAACTTACTAGAACAAAGCCATGTCAATGATTTAATGGACAAATTCGCCATCTAGCTCAACCTCTTTTACTTCATATTCTCTTAAGAGAAATCCTATATGATGAAGTAATTAGCAAATTTATAATGAATTGCAAAACGAGGTTGTGATGGAAGGCCGAAAACATGAAGATGTCTTATATAGCAACATGAGTGCTTCGCCAGAAACCTTTGGCGTTGATTTAGACCGAACTGATTGCTGGATCAATACTGAAAAAAGAGAACTTGCGCTAGACTATTTTTCTGCTGAGCTCCAACCCTTTATCCATAATTACGGTCATCAAGGCGGCTTCTTCTATGGCGCTTATCGTCATTTTTGTTCTAGCATACAAGAGAAATTTCTTTCTAACACTGATACAGCAGAAATTACGCGTAAAAAAGTCGAATTCTATATTTTTTCTGACACTAAAGTTCTATTCATCGAATCATTTTATGTTATGCAATACATAAAAATGCTTGATGGTAAAGTAAAACATGGGAAAAACCAAGCCTATAAAATTCGCGAATTGCCAAAAGATATTGAAGAAGCTAATGCTGAACAAGCTGGCTTCACGCCAGTAGCTAACAGCTTTTACTATAAAATAGTTAAGGAAGGACTGAGCTCTGAAGGGAGAAAGGAAATAGCCATTCATTATGCCGTCATCTCACCTCATGGCAACTTAAAATGGGGACGAATTAAAAATGGCGAAGATGGTGTTAATCTGAGTTTCTTATTAGAAGGAACGATTGCTGACAAAAGGGATATTAAACAGCATTTATCTACTCTCTTGAATATTACCGCTAATAGAGGTCATACTCGTTCTGTATTACCCATTGCAAAAATTGTCAATATGGCCTTAATAGAAAAGGAAGCCTCCAAGGAAGTAAAAGTTAGACCACTTAAATATATGTTGTTTTTATTTGATGAAGCACACAAAGATATTCTTTTCTTCGACCCCTTACAACAAAAGAATATTTTAGAGCGTTATCATGCTTCAGTAGATGAGGTCAATACTGAAATTGATATCTTTGTCAAAAATACTATCATGCAATTAAACCTCGTATTTTCACAACAAGATGAAAAATATCAATCTCCTGCTTGGTTTGATGTGATTAAAAATAATTTACTCATAGAAGATGAAACCAAGATAGAAGAAAGCATCATTAATACTTGGATCGAAACCGATAACACAGTTGCTAAGCAAAGACGGCTGCTTAATAAGATAAATCAAGCGCATCGGCCAAATAAAGAAATAAATGAATTGATACTGGGTTTTTTGGGAATAATACCCGCCAATAATGATGATGCAGAATTAATACGAAAATATAAATGTATTAATAGGGCATTACTTAGGCCCTCAGTAGCTAGTTTATTTGCCTTGCATAATTTGATTAGTGATGAAGAAGCAACTATCTCATCACGTAAAAAAGGAACAGCATCAAGTGGTTTTTTTGGCACAGTTGCCACGGGCGGTCTCTTCGCTGCTTCCATGCTTAATCCTGCCACTGCAGCGGCAGTTGGCTTTGGTATGTTTGCTGCCAGTACCGCTGCTACTTTGGTTGTATCCATTGAAGGTGATATATTAAAAACAGCTAGAATTTTATTGAACCAATTATTGGATCAACTGTCTGAAGAGCAGCAATACCTGGCTATTGCATCCTATCATTTATCAGTTATTTTAGATGAAGTGAAAAAACGAGGCACTAAGAATGCAGTGAGAGATACATTACTCAGCAAATGCGCTAGCAGCATAACTGGCATTTCTACTGAACAAGATCCATGGACGACTCTTCTTGATTTAGTGAAAATTCTAGGAAAATGCTATCGAAAATTAAAAGAAAATAGTTCGTCAAGCAAGGCAGGCGATAGTATAAATGAATTAAAGAATAACCTCATACAAAAATTTTATCAGCATATCTTGTCGGATAGAAATTTTGATTATATAAATTTTTATTCTTATATACTGCTTAAATTTCGAGATATCAAGTCTAGCTATGCTCTTTCAGCTGGAGAACAAATAGAGATAACAAATATAACTCCTGAGATAAATCAAATAGCTCTCGATGTTCAAACTTATATGGAAAAATTAAGAAAACATATAAGTGTGGATCTAACGAAGAAATGTCCGCTTATCGCAAAGGGTCTGCAACAATTGGCCGATGAATTGACTCATTATTTGCAAGTGACTGATGCTAAGACAACTGCGCTTACTGTGATAGAAGTGAAGGCGATGACGACTACAACGACGACTACACCGACTACACCGACTACAACGACTACAACGACTACAACAACACTTAGAAGATCGTAATAAGCGAATGCTTATTACGATGGATGGTTTGTTTTATTGAGTAAAGGTGCTCGTCAACTTCCTTCCCGTATACACAGGCTCTCTCCGCGTCAACTCAGAACCCATTATCCTCTCTCCCCTCTCCATTAGCGCCTCAAGTCTTCCATGATTTGTTTTAGGAGAAAATATTGAGAATAAAGTATAGGTTCTTAATACCGATGGATTATTTGGATCCAATTCTTTTTTTAGGGTTCTTAAAATTTCCACAGGTGAAGCAGTAGAAAAATCGCTTATCCATCGATCAAGCAAGGCACACTTATCGACGACCTTAGTATTGTCTCGCATTGATATTAATAAGCGTAGCACCTTGCCTTGCCAGCCAACATAATAATCATCTCGTTTAATTTGATAGACGCTATTTTTATCCTTATCGACAATTAATTTACCTCCGACTTGTGTCTTTATCTGTTCTAGTGTATTAGAATCACCATCAGCAGCAATCTCCCAAGGCAAAGCTAAATTGGACGTTGTTTTATTGTTAGACCAACCGACACTTAATCTGGCTTTAATGGGAATGTTTTTATTGGTCAATGCAAATAAATGCTCATGCAATTTTGCGGCAATGCTAGCCTTTCCCGTGTCATATATGGGGTGTGATATTACACTTCCTTTTCCCGTCCCGCAGGATAGCAGGCTAATAACAGCATTACTATGCTCGCCTAGCAAGAGAGACAAGTGTTTTGCAAGTTGATCAATCGGAATTTTATTTTCATTCTTATCACTCACATGATCTGCTCCTGGACACCCATGACAATTAATATAGATTCTAATTTTTTTATTACTTTCGTACTGTCGTTTAATCCCTTTTAATCGTTTTTCATCAAGAAAAGTTTCTTGAGAAATAATTTGGCAAAAATTGTGCGGGTGATCCCTGTCCCATTTTTCTTTTAAGTTCTTGAGCGTTGGCCTTATGAATTGTGAGTGCGGCTCATCATAGAGATTCACTATAATTTGCTCGTCATAAGGACCGAATGCATCATCATTGCCAGTAATAATTTTCTTCTCTTGCTTCATATATTGTCGGTCTTGTTCACGAAGAGTGGCGCCATGATGTATTAACTCCCCAGCCATTTTCATATCGCCAGTTTTTATGGCAAGTGACAAGGGCGTATCGCCATTTATATCTTCAATATCTGGATTGGCACCACCAGGCAATTTTTTTGACTTATCTTTATCTTTATCCTTTGCTTTACCATTAGCATTTTTTTCAGATGGCTGTAGAGAGGCATCAGATCTTATAACAAATAATTGATCCAATGATTTGAAAAAATAAGACACAGGCCCATTTTTTAATGTGTCATATGAAGTTGATTCTTTCTTTGCGAAGGACCGCATTTTATTCAATATTTGTATTTTATTAGCTATCGTTGGATTCTTAAGCGCTACTAATAGTAAAGTATGAAATTGAGCAACTTGGTACGGAACAAATAGATAAAGTCCATTGATGTTTATTCTCCCTATTCTGTCTACTCTTACTAACTCATCTTTTAATGCATAAATATTTTCTTCTATTTTTTTAATCGTCTCATCAAGATCAATAAAATTAATCAGTTTCGTGCATAAAATAATTGTCTTTTTTTTAGGCTTGCTAAATAAAGCTTGGTTATCACAGATACTCAATGCTTTTGCAATCGTTTTACTTAATTTTGCTTGTGGTGATAAAGATTGACTTGATAAGATGCGATGGATAGCTTTTGCATTAGGATCATTTATCTCGGCGAATTTCTTTTCTAATTCCTCATTAATAAGTCGTGGTTTATGTTGATTAGGATCCAATAATAATCTTAGCATTTTAACATTTCTTGTTTTGATTACCCAATTTAGCGGTGTCTCGCCGAAGTTATTCTTCGCATTAGGATCCGCATTTAATTTTAATAATATTCTAGCTATTTCAGCATTATGTGTTCCCATAGCGTTACCTTTACTTATAGCATAATGCAAGGCTGTACTTCCATTTATATCTTTCAAGTGAATATCCGCATTATGCTCAAGCAGCAAAAGTACGATATCTAAATGACCCGTATATGCTGCTATGTGAAGATAAATCGATTGCTCATTATAAGGCGTTCCATTTTCTAATAATTGTTTTACAAGCTTAAAATGACCTCCCTCTACAGCACCCAATAATGCGCTTTGCCACTCTGGTTGCTGGTAATCAATGACTGTTCCCTTTTCTTTTAAAGCATCAATTATTTCATTTTGAAGCTGATTCTTTAGTGCGATTCTATAATAAGTATTAGCTTTTTCTTTTATGATTTCTTCAGCCGTTTTCTTTGTCTGCTCTGCGACTTTAGGTCTACGCCGAAAATATCTCATCGCTTTTGCACTCCTGGTGTTTGTTTCATTAGAATAAATTTTTATAAGATTGATCTAGATCTATAATTATTCAATGTAATTATATCATAGACTTATTGTAATATTTTTCTTGCATGCCTAACTAATGCGTTAGATTTTGTATCTGCGTACCAACACCTTGCATGGTATCACCCAATTTTGCTTTTAAATTACTAAGCGTTGGCGATACCGCATTGCCCAACCAGCCAACTGTCGGTTGGAATGAGGCAACCCATTTCGATTGCTTCCACATATCAGAATCACCAAAGGCTGATAATTGCACGAGGAAAATAAGAACAAGGTTGATGATAAAACCTCGTACCAAGCCAAAGCCTGCACCCAATAAACGATTGCCTAAACCTAGCATGCCTGCTTGAAATGCCACATTAAGTAGGGATTTAACAATGGCACCGACAAGCACGGTTGCTGCAAATAAGACACCAAAGCTCAAGCCAATGGCGAGATAGGAAACAGGCTGGGCTGCATTGGTACCGATGGCATTAGAAGCCTGTGATACGGCATTTGATACGGCGGATGAACTGGTGAAAGCTTTTGCCAAGGGATTGGAGAATATCATGGCGATAACAAAGGCGGCAATTAAGGTCGCTAAGGAAACGACTTCGCTGATTAATCCTCGCATCAAACCAACGAGTGCTGAAGCTGCAAAGATACAAAGGATCAGAATATCAATTAAGTTTAAATTTTCCATTATTCACCTTTTCATTTTTTGAAAATGTCGTCGTTAGAGATGTTCATCGCTTCGAAAGTGTTCGTCGTTGCGAAAGTGTCCGTCGCTTCGAAAGTGTCCGTCGTTGCGGAAGCGTCCGTCGTTGCGAGGAGTGCTTTTTACGACGAAGCAATCCAGGCTTCGACTTTTATCAAATGTTGCTTTTTTATAAAAGTCGAAGCCTGGATTGCTTCGTCGTAAAAAGCACTCCTCGCAACGACGGACGCTTCCGCAACGACGGACACTTTCGCAACGACGGACGCTTTCGCATACCCAAAGCCCTTCTAAAAACATCGCAATAACTGCTCAGGCACATCTGTAAATATGGCGTCTACACCCCAAGCATACAATTCCATCGCACGTGCGACGTTGTTTATTGTATAACAAAGCAGCGATTTATTCATCCCTTTGATCTGCTTGGCCTTGGCCTCTGTCATGATTTCCTCATTCACATTAACAGAGATACATTCTAAGGACTCGCAAGATCCCTCCCAATTCGCCCTCCATTCGTGCAATAAAAGTGCAATATTGCTCTTTGGCGCATGGCGACGCAGACATTTGAGCACGTCTAATGAAAAGCTCGAGAATAAAATTGTCTTATCTGTCAAAGAATTATATTGACTGACTACTTGCAAAACAGACTTGACTAAATTTTCTTCATTGCCTGGAAATGCCTTGAGTTCAATGTTAGCAGCCATCTTCATTTCTTTGAGAAAGACAAGGACTTGCGCTAATAAGGGGATTTTTTCTGAGCTAAAAAGGGGAGAAAACCAGCCTCCTGCATCTAATGTGCTCAAATAATGATAGGGATAATCAATGACCCTACCCTGGCCCGAAGTGCATCGATCCAATAAATCATCATGAAAAACAATAACTTGGCCGCAGGATGCAAGAGTCACATCAAATTCCACCCATTTTAGGCCTAACTGGGCTGCTTTCACGAAGGCTGCCATGGTATTTTCAGGGGCAGAAGCGCTTGCCCCACGATGTGCAATAAGAGGAGGATTGAATTTTAACTCGTTCATTATTAAGTGTATCCTTGGATAATTAAGCGGGTATTATACGCACCATCAAACTAAAAGATAAAAAAATTATGGAAAACGAAAATTTATTTCACCCTCCGCTGCCTAAGCGTACAGGTGATCATTTAGCTTGGAATGAACTTCATGGTGCTAGCGTCGCGCTTGCCTTAAGCAATGCAATGGCAAATTCAACCTCACCCTATTTGCTGATTGCACCCGATCCACTCAGTATTTCGCACTTGCTAGAAGCGCTTGCCTTCTTCAAAGGGGATCGCAAAGATCTTTTATTTTTTCCTGATTGGGAAACCCTGCCCTATGATCATTTTTCTCCGCATCAAGATATTATCTCTGAGCGATTAAGCGCCTTACATCGTATTCCATCTCTGCAGCAAGCTATTATTATTACGACTGTAGCAACACTCATGCATGCCTTGCCGCCACGTCATTATTTAGATGCGCACCGTTTTTTATTGAAGACAGGTGATATTTTACATCCAGACATCTTCTCCACAAGATTAAGCAGCGCTGGCTATCGCCATGTCAGTCAAGTGCGTGAACATGGCGAATTTGCCATTCGCGGTTCCATCATTGATCTTTTTCCCATGGGCAGCCGCTCGCCCTATCGTATCGATTTATTTGACAATGAAGTCGATTCCATTCGATTATTTTCTCCTGAGACACAGAGATCCTTGGAAAAAATCGCTGAAATTAATTTATTACCTGCCAAAGAATTCCCCCTAACAGAAGAGGCAATTGAACATTTTCGTCAAGCCTGGCGCAGTCAATTTAGCGGTGATCCCCTGAAATGTCCCATCTATCGTGATGTAAGTGATGGCATTAGTACAGCGGGCATTGAATATTACTTACCACTTTTTTTTGAAAAAACAGCGAGTTTATTCGATTATTTACCTGAGAATACCACCATCGTCACCCTCGGTGACCTTGAACAAAAAGCAAATGATTTTTGGCAAGAAGTCTTCATGCGCTATGAACAAAGCCGCTTTGATATTACTCGGCCACTTCTTCCTCCTTCACAATTATTTATGTCTGTCCCACAAATAAAAAATGCGCTTGCACCCTATACAAAAATACAAATCAATTCAGAGCGAAAAAAAAATTCGGCTAGCTTTAACACAGCAGCAGCACCCCAACTGGATATTAATCATAAGGCGACACAGCCGCTTGCTGCTTTACAAGAATTCCTATCATCCTATGATGGGCGTGTTTTATTTTGCGCGGAATCAATGGGACGACGTGAAATTATTTTGCAATCATTCAAAAATATTTCTTTCACGCCTACTTACTTTGCTAACTGGCAAGCATTTCTTGCAAGCCAAGATCAATATGGCATTGTCGTTGCTGCGATTGAAGAAGGTTTTAGTTTGACAACTCCCAAGATGACGCTGTTAACAGAAACGCATTTGTATGGCAAGCGTGTGATGCAGCGTCGTTTACGAAAAAAATCAGTACAAGATCCCGATGCACTGATCCGTAATCTCACTGAATTACAAATAGATGATGCAGTCGTACATATTGACCACGGTATTGGCCGTTATCGCGGCTTAGAAATATTAAAAATTGCTGATCAAATCGGCGAATTTCTCTGTCTCGAATATCAAGGCAATGATAAATTATATGTCCCTGTTTCATCATTACATTTAATCAGCCGATATAGTGGTGCTGATCTAGAACACATTCCCATTAATAAATTAGGCACAGAACATTGGCAGCGTGCCAAACAAAAAGCCGCTGAAAAAGTGAGAGATGTGGCAGCAGAATTATTAGATTTATATGCAAAACGTGCTGCGCGTCCAGGTCATGCTTTCGAAATCCCCCATGATCACTATGCCAATTTTTCTGCGGGTTTTCCCTTTGAAGAAACGCCAGATCAATTACAAACAATAGAACAAGTCTTTGCTGACATGAGATCAGATAAACCGATGGATAGAGTTGTTTGCGGTGATGTTGGTTTTGGTAAAACAGAAATTGCTATCCGCGCCGCATTCTTGGCGGTACAAAACAATCGCCAAGTTGTGGTCTTGGTGCCCACTACCTTGCTTGCGCAACAGCATTTTGAAAATTTTCGCGACCGTTTTGCTGATTGGCCAATCCAAGTCGAAGTCCTATCACGTTTTCGCACGGCAAAAGAACAGAATACTGTTTTACAGCGATTAAAAGAAGGCAAGGTCGATATTGTCATTGGCACACATAAATTATTGCAAAATGACATGCAATTGAAAGACCTCGGTTTAATTATTATTGATGAAGAACATCGCTTTGGTGTTAAGCAAAAAGAAAAATTAAAAGCCTTACGTTCTATGGTTGATATCCTAACCTTGACTGCGACGCCGATTCCTCGCACTTTGAATATGGCTCTGTCTGGTATTCGCGATCTCTCTGTCATTGCCACGCCGCCAGCGCGGCGTCTATCAGTAAAAACCTTTGTTCATGAATATCAAAACACCCTCGTTCAAGAAGCGATTCAGCGTGAAATTATGCGAGGCGGGCAAGTTTATTTTCTTCATAATGAAATTACCAGCATTCATCGCAAGGCAGAAGAAATTGCTGCTCTCATTCCCGAAGCACGCACTGCGATTGCTCACGGTCAGATGCATGAACGTGACTTGGAACGCGTGATGTCTGAGTTTTATCATCGCCATTTTAATGTCTTAATTTGTTCTACCATCATAGAAAGCGGCATCGATATTCCAACTGCAAATACGATTATCATTAATCGTGCTGATAAATTTGGTCTAGCACAATTACATCAATTACGCGGCCGCGTTGGTCGCTCACACCATCAAGCCTATGCCTATTTATTAATTCCTTCAAAAGAACATATCACATCAGATGCAGAAAAACGTTTAACAGCAATTACTTCATTAGATGAACTTGGCATAGGATTTTCCTTGGCAACGCATGATTTAGAAATTCGTGGTGCGGGTGCCTTATTAGGTGAAGAGCAAAGCGGTAACATGCATGAAGTGGGCTTTACACTTTATATGGACTTACTATCTCGCGCAGTGGATGCACTTAAAGAAGGAAGGGAAATTGATTTTGAAAAATCCCTCTCGCAAGATCATATCGAAATTGATTTACACATCACTGCACTCATTCCAGATTCCTATTTGAATGATGTTCAATTACGCCTGCTATTTTACAAGCGTATTGCCAATACGCGAACGCAAACTGAATTAGATGAAATTCATATTGAAATGATCGATCGCTTTGGCCTCTTACCTGATCCCTTAAAAAATTTATTTGCCATTACAGAAATCAAACAAAAAGCAAATGCTCTGGGTATTAGTAAAATTGATGCCAATGAAAATGGTGGCAAACTTGAATTTAATCAGAAACCTAATATTAAACCTGAGACTATCATTCGTCTTATTCAGCAGGCAAACCAGCAATTTCGTTTGGATGGACCGACACGTTTGCGTTTTAAATTAGCGCCGCATGAAAAGACAAATCGTATTCAGCTGGTCACCGAGATTATTCAAAGTATTAGTGAATAAGGCCCTATAATGGAACTATTAGGAAAAATAACTGATGGAACCCTTGTGTTGACACCCAATCAACGCTTGGCTGCGAGTATGCATAAACTCTATCAGCGTGTACAATTAGACAAAGGTCTTCTTTGTTGGACAACACCTGATATTTTGCCCATCAAGGCTTGGTTGCAAAAATTACACTTGCAAGATAGTAATCAATCGGCGTCAAATCGCCCTCTTCTCTTAAATGGCATACAAGAACAATTTCTTTGGGAAGAAATCATTAGCTCAACAAAAGCAGGGATTAATTTATTACAAGTTTCTGAAAGCGCAGGCATTGCGATCTCAGCATGGAAATTATTGAAACAATGGCGTATCGACATCCATCATCCCGCATTTCAAGAGAGTGAAGATTATAAAATATTCCAACAATGGGCCTTGCAATTTCTAGCACACTGTCACACGCGACATTGGCTAGACCAAGCTTCTTTGCTTGATCTATTGATTGACGATGTGAGGAATAGAAAAATAAGCATTCCCAAGCATATTATCTTGCTTGGCTTCACAGAGCTAGCGCCTCAATGGCAGATTTTTTTTGATTTATGCAGCCAACAAGATTGCCAGATTGAACATTATGCTTTGCAAAAAGATCATAAAGATAGTGTGCGCCTCAGTTTAGATGACGCAGAAGATGAAATTCGAACGATGGCCATTTGGGCCAAATCGATCTATGAAAAAAATAATCAAGCCCATATTGGCTGTGTCATTCCTAATTTAGAAAAGCAGCGCGATCGTGTCATGCAATTATTTTCCGAAGTTTTTGCTGATCAAGATTGCTATCAAAGTGACCCTGCAAAAAGCCTCTTTAATATTTCAGCAGGAAGGAATTTAACGCAATTCCCTCTTATTCACACTGCCTTACTCGCCTTATCACTTTATAAAAAAAATATGCCCGCTGATTCATTTCGTTATTTACTTGCCTCTCCCTTTCTTGGTGAAGCTGAAAGTGAATATATCAAACGTGCTCATTATGATGATTTACTAAGACAGAAAAATATCAGCAAGCTTGATTTTTCTCTCGCAGAGAAAATGATGGAAGAGGCTTGTCCAGCGCTTGCAAAGCGGATACAAGCATTTAAAACACTATTTCACGAGATTAATACACCTCACAGCTATCATCAATGGGCCATCCTATTCAATGAATTACTCAGCTGCCTAGGCTGGCCAGGTGAGCGCAGTTTAAATAGTAGCGAATATCAAATAGTCGATGCCTGGTTGAATTTATTAAATCATTTGCAAAGCTTAGATCAAGTGAGTGGACATGTTAATTATCCTAGTGCTTTGCAAACCCTGCAGACGGCCGCAAGCAAACATATCTTTCAACAGAAAACACCCGATGCACCTATTCAAGTTTTAGGCGCCTTAGAAGCAGCAGGATTAGCCTTTGATTATTTATGGATTAGCGGTATGGATAATCTTAATTGGCCGCCACAACCACAGGCCAATCCTTTTTTACCAAAATCATTACAGCACAATCTCAACATGCCGCATGCAACAGCTGAGCGTGAATTATTATATTGCAAGCAATTATTGGACCAATACCAACAGGGCGCAACGCATCTTATTTTCAGTCATCCTAGTAAAAATCAGGATTTATTATTACATGCGAGTGCATTAATTCAAGATGTTCCGAAAGTCGATATCAGCATGCTTGATTTAGCCGCTTATCAATCTCCACATCAAAGAATTTATGCGACAAAGCAACTTATCTCTCAACAAGATGATCGCGCACCCACTGTGATAATTTCTAATGAAGTGACCAAGGGCGGTGTCAATATCATCAAGCAACAAGCCCGCTGTCCATTTAAAGCCTTTGCTGAATGGCGCTTGCATGCGCATGCTATTGATGATGATTTACCAGGCTTACGTGATAAAGATCGCGGCATCTTGATTCATAAAATCTTAGAATTAATTTGGAATAGCTTACATGACCAAGCGACATTACTTTCACTAGCAGAAGCTGATTTAACAATTATCATTCATGATTGTATTCAACAAGCATTTAAACCCTGGCTTGAACTCTATGCTAACAGACCTCAATATGTAAAACTTGAACATGAACGTTTACATAAATTAATTCGGGAATGGCTTGCCATTGAAAAAAACCGGCCGCCATTTAAAGTGATTATCCATGAAAATAAATTGCGCCTCGCACTCAATCAATTGCAATTAGAAACACGTATAGATCGTATTGATGAATTGGCTAATGGACAAAAATTTATTATTGATTACAAGACGAGTAAATATCCTGAAATACATCAATGGCTTGGTGATCGCCCTGATGAGCCGCAACTCCCCTTGTATGCCCTGCATGATCCCATAAAAACAATGGGGATTGCCTTTGCAAAAATCACCAGCGGTGATTGCGGTTTTAAAGGTATCAGTCATGAGGCAATCGATATTGATGGCATTAAATTGATTCATGAATTGAAACAAACAGAAACATTATCTTGGTCGGGTCAATTGCAATTATGGCAGCAGACCTTCAATCAATTGAGCGATGATTTTGTTCAGGGCATTGCTCACGTTGATCCAAAAGATTTGAAACAAAGTTGTAAAAATTGCAATTTACAATCCCTATGCCGCATTCACGAAGAATGGAACCTCAGTCATGACAAATAAATTAAATGATCATGATAGCCGTCAATTAGCCTTGGATGTCTCACGCTCCTTCATCGTACAAGCACCAGCAGGTTCAGGCAAAACTGAATTACTCATACAACGCTTTTTGAGCTTACTCGCTACGGTTAAGGTGCCTGAAGAAATTTTAGCTATTACCTTTACTAAAAAAGCAGCGAATGAAATGCGCGAGCGCATCATCCATGCCTTACAACAAGGCTTGGATTCATCTGAACCGCTTTCACCTCACAAGAAACAAACTTGGCTATTAGCAAGAAAAGTATTAATGCAAGATCAGAAATTATCTTGGCATTTATTAGAAAATCCCAACCAATTGCGCATTCAAACCATTGATTCCCTTTGCGCATATTTAACTAAGCAATTACCTCTTTTATCACACTTTGGCTCACAGCCAGACATTGCAGATAATGCTGATCGTCTCTATCGCGAAGCTGTGCAAGAAATATTATCACATTTAGAAGAAGATTTAGCTTGGTCTGCGTCAATTAAACAATTACTCATTCATCTTGATAATGATCTAAATAAATTATATCAATTACTCATTGATTTATTAAAAAAACGTGATCAATGGCTGCCTTATATTCAATTTCATACCAATGAAGACATGATTAAGCAGCAATTAGAAGCACATCTTGCCGCTGTCATCAGTGAGCATTTAAAAAAGACGCAAGCCTTATTTCCTAAAAATTGCTTGACAGATTTATTGAGTATTCTTCGTTTTGCTGCTGAAAATCTTGCGCAGTCATCATCAACTTCTGAAATCAGCAAATGGCGAGATCGTACAAAGGCGCCTGACAATGAAGCAAGTGAATTAGTCTATTGGCAGGGCATTGCCCAGTTATTACTGACTAAAACATATTCTTGGCGTAAACGACTTGATAATACAATAGGCTTTCCTGCATTGACGAGTCTCTCAGCAGTTGAAAAAATATTACATGCTGAATACAGACAGAAACTTACAGCTATGATAATAGCCCTGAATGAACAGGAAGAATTAAGACAAGCTCTATCTGAACTCTCCTATTTACCCAAGCATTATTATGAAGATCAGCAATGGAAAATATTACAAGCCCTGTTACAAGTATTGAAAGTTGCAGCGGCTCAGTTACGCCTCTCATTTCAACAACATGGCTGCATTGATTATATTGAAAATACGCAAGCAGCCTTAAGCGCCTTAGGACATCATGAACATCCCACTGATTTAGCCTTAGCATTGGATTATCAAATCAGACATATTTTAGTTGATGAATTTCAAGATACCTCATTTACACAATATCAATTACTCGAAAAATTAATTAGGGGATGGGAAGAAAATGATGGACGCACTTTATTTGTTGTCGGCGATCCTATGCAATCTATTTATCGATTTCGTGAAGCTGAAGTAGCCTTGTTTATTCGTATGTGCAGCAATGGAATTGGGCAGCTCGCACTAACACCACTTAAACTGTCAGTTAACTTTCGCTCTACTTCGCAAATTGTTAATTGGAATAATGACTGCTTCAATCATATTTTCCCTCCACACAATGATATTGCTTCTGGTGCCGTCTCTTATACTTCAAGCATGGTCAATCAAGCCAACGCTTTTGCTAAAACAAACGCGGAAATCACAATTCAAGGTTACATCAATGCGAATGATAAGATACAGGCTGAGGAAATTATCTCTTTAATTAAAATGACAAAGAAAAATCATCCTGAAGAAAAAATTGCAATCTTAGTGCGTTCTCGCTCTCATCTTTCTCAAATTATACCTTTACTAAAAAAAGAAAATATCAACTATCGCGCGATAGATATTGATCCGCTCGCCTCACGTCAATGTGTGCAAGATGTATTTTCTTTAACATGCGCACTGCTGCATCCGACGGATCGTATTGCATGGCTAGCCATATTACGCGCGCCCTGGTGTGGATTAACATTAGCTGATTTACTCATCATCGCCGGTCATTCTTCACGCGCCGCCATCATCAATCAATTAGAAAATTTAGAAATCATTCAAAAATTAAGTGAAGATGGCAAGCAAAGATTAAGTTTTATTTTACCTATTTTAAAAACAAAAATGGCTGATCGTGAACGTGAAGATTTACGTACTTGGGTTGAAAGTACTTGGATTTTATTAGGCGGGCCCGCTTGCTTAGAATATCTCAGTGATCTTGATGATATTCGCGCATTTTTTTCCTTATTAGCATCGACTGGTCAACACCCTCTTAATCTCGACATCACTAAGTTAAAAGAAAAGATGAATTACTTATATGCCGCAGCGCAGGATGATGAGGCATTGCAAATCATGACTATTCACACTGCGAAGGGATTAGAATTTGATACCGTTATATTACCTCATTTAGAACGTAAGAGTGCGATTGATGATAAGGCATTATTACTATGGATGGAACAAGCGCTGCATAATGATGTAACAGCATTACTACTAGCACCCTTGCATGCAACAGGCTGTGAAAAGGATGCTATTTATGAATATATTCACCGGCAGCAAAAAATAAAGGCTGATTATGAAACAGATCGATTACTCTATGTTGCCGCAACACGGGCCATTAAACGATTATATTTATTTTATCAAGTTGAACCATTTGAAAATGCTAAGCCGCGTATTTTGTCTAGTAGTTTTCTAGAAAAATTATGGCCCTTTCTTGAAAAAAATCCCCGCCATTTTTTAGAAATGAAAAAAGATTTATTGCCTGCAGATGATCCATCTCATTCTGAGTATTCACCGAGATACTTGATACGCTTAAATGAAAAATGGAAAAATCCCCTTCATAAAAATCCTAAATCACTTATTTTGCATCAGCAGGTAAACGGATTTAAATTGACGCAAACTAAATCACAATTAATTGGCATTGTGACTCATCGTATTTTGCAAAATATAGCAAACTTTGGTATTAACTGGTGGCAAAATAGAAATGACCGGGAACGGAAATCTTATTTGCAATTTCATTTACAGCAACTTAGTATGACTCTTTCTGATCTTTCTTCTGCACTCACTGTCATCAAAAATGCAATTCAACAAGTCCTTCAAGATGAGCGTGGTCAATGGATTCTAAAGCCGCATCAACAAGCCCAATCAGAATTTGCCTTAAGTGCAGTGATTGATATGAAAGTAAAAAATTTTGTCATTGATAGAACCTTCATTGATGATCATGGAATACGATGGATCATCGATTATAAAACCTCGATGTTAACGCATCATGATATGAATGATTTTCTCAAGAAAGAGCAGCAAAAATATTTGGAAAAAATGCAAATCTACGCAGAGGCAATGAGACATATCGATAAGCGAACAATACGTTTGGGATTGTATTTTCCGGTTCTGGCTTCTTGGATCGAATGGCAGGCCTGAGCCTTAATAATCACCCCTCCCTTCCGCAGTATAATTAGCTTGATGTCATTATAATTCTTCTTATTTATTAAAGGAGTGCTAAAAATGGCAAAGGCTAAATTAACGATGAAACAACGAAAGTCTTTACTTTCAAAAGGAAGAAAGTCTACAGCCATGAGTAAAACAGGTAAAAGCGCACTTTTACATAAACGCCTTAACCGTACGAGTGGCATAGCTAGAAGCGGTATACGGCATAAATAACTGTAAATAAAACTGTCATGCCAGCATGTTTTTAGCTGGCATCCAGTTTTCTGGATGCCACCTCGCACAAAAAGCGTGCGGCTGGCATGACAGGCGTTTACGTTATTAATTATTCCCAAGGCGGCGAATCTCCCAGCACATCATCGGCAACCCGCCCTAGTTCCGTTTGCCTGTATCTTTCATCCCCTTGAAAACTCAATTGCCTCTGCATTTCCCTATCCTCGACCTCATAGGCATCCTGGCAGAATTGATCAGGAGAACTCGCATAGCCATTGCAGATGTTAAACAATTCCAGCTTGCTGTTAGAATCTGCACAGGCACCCGTTTTCGAGCTAATCTCTGCCATCCATTTTTCAACAGGCAGTGGATTTTCAGCATTAACAGAAGGGTCAAGAACATAGGTCTGGTTTGTGCTAGCATCTCGCACAATGGGCGCCGTGTGATACCACCAAGCCACTTCTCCACTGGGTGAATTAGCCGTATTTGCACATAAATTACCAAAGGCAAACACTTTAGAAGGCCGCTTGAATTTGTTGATTATATTATGAAAGGGACCAAATAAGTCCTTAATAACAGCCGCTGCACGAGTCCAACAGCCATCATCGGGATATAACCAAGTAACACGCCTGGCAAATCCATCTTGTTCTTCATCATTTAAATAACGCAAATCTCGTAACTTTTGGAAATTCTCTTTAATTATGCTAAGGTTAGGCCAGGTTTCTACTGTATTTAATAAACTATTACGCGTAACAATATCATTCCATGAAATACTTTCACCATAAATACTCTTGGCTTCTTGCCGCGGCGCCACCTTGCTATGCCAATCTTCTTGTAGCGCTCTAACAGCAGAATATCTATGATTGATCTTATTGAAATTATTAATTTTTTCATTTTCATACTGATAGCCTCTGCCATCACAAGACTCTATTGGCAAACTGCCATAGCCATCACAGACATTCATTCGAATGCTTAATTGCCTATCATAGCTTATTTTATTCACCCAATCGTTTAACAATATCGGTTTTAATTCTTTATTATCAAATACATAGTAATTAGCATCAAGATTATCTTGAATGAGAGGTGCCACGTAGAACATGGTCCTATGCTGCCCTGCCCGTTTAAGAAAAATAAACACTTTTGCAGGTCGAGGATAGCGTAGAAAGGGATTCGTTTTAGGCCCCCACCAAGCATGGATGAATTGCAGA
This sequence comes from Gammaproteobacteria bacterium, assembly GCA_013287745.1. GTDB lineage: Bacteria > Pseudomonadota > Gammaproteobacteria > DSM-16500 > DSM-16500 > Aquicella. The sequence continues at coordinate 153 of JABDDF010000002.1, read as the reverse complement.
TTATATTTATTGAGATCAAATAGTTGTGGTAGAGCAGCGCGTTCTGGATGCAGGTAGACATCAAACAAGGCAAGGCTCGTATCATGCTGCCATTTAGGGGCAATTTTCAATAACTTCGCTTTATTTACTTCATCTTTCCATAAAATGCTAGTT
>JABDDF010000001.1 GCA_013287745.1 Gammaproteobacteria bacterium | reverse complement strand
ACAAAAGAATGGCTAGATGCCCTTGCCTCCCTCATTAAACATGAAGGAAAAGATCGTGCGCGATTTATTTTGCAGCAATTATTAAATGCTGCAAAAAAGAGAGATGTCGATTTAGGTTTGACCTCATTACATACTTCTTATGCGAATAGCATTTCACCCGATCAACAGCCTGCTTATCCAGGTGATCTCGCCATTGAAGCAGCAATAGAAGCAGTGATTCGCTGGAATGCCATTGCCATGGTGATTAAAGCAAAAAATAAAGTGGGCGGTGTGGGTGGTCACTTATCTTCATTTGCTTCAATCGCTACTCTTTATGAAGTCGGCATGAATCATTTCTTTCATGGTGCAAGCGCTGATGCGCCGGGCGATCTCGTTTATTTCCAAGGACACTCTTCTGAAGGAAATTATGCACGCGCCTTTTTAGAAGGCCGTTTAACTGAGGAAAATTTAGATCGCTTTCGTCAAGAAGTGCATGGCCAAGGCCTATCTTCTTATCCGCATCCCTGGCTCATGCCCTCATTTTGGCAATTTGCCACGGTGTCACTCGGTTTGGGATTATTACAAGGCATCTATCAAGCACATTTCCTGAAATATCTGGATCATCGTGGTTTATTGCCCTTAGGCGATCGCAAAGTTTGGGTTTTTTGTGGTGATGGTGAAATGGATGAACCCGAATCCATCGCTGGTCTTGCCTTAGCAGGACGAGAAAAATTAGATAATTTAATTTTTGTCGTGAATTGCAACTTACAACGTCTCGATGGTCTAGTCCGCGGCAACAGTCAAATTATTCAGGAATTAGAAAGCATTTTTCGCGGCGCGAATTGGAATGTCATTAAAGTTTTATGGGACAGTCATTGGGATGCTATCTTTGCAAAAGATACGCAAGGATTATTAGTCAAACGTTTACAAGAATGTGTCGATGGTGATTTGCAAACCGCTTATGTGCGTGGTGGTGCATACACACGTGAATTTATTTTTAATAGCGATGAGTTAAAAGCTTTAATCTCTGATTTATCCGATGAAGAATTAGAAAAATTAAATCGCGGCTCGCATGATCCCATTAAAATCTATGCTGCTTACTCAGCAGCCATTAAACATCAAGATCAACCAAGTGTAATCCTAACTTTAGGTGTAAAAGGTTATGGTCTAGGTAGAACGTCAACCGAAGGCCGCAATGTTGCACACAATCAATTAGACATGTCTGAAGTAGAATTAACCGCATTTCGCGATCGCTTTCATTTACCCTTATCAGATCAGCAATTAATTAATTTCGATTTTTATCAATTTAAAAAAGACAGCGCAGAATTACATTATTTACAAAAGCAGCGTGAAAAATTAGGCGGTTATTTACCCGCACGACAAGTCATATCGCAAGCATTAGCAGTTCCCGATTTAGCTGCCTTTGATGCAATTCTGCAAGGTTCCGCTGATAGAACCATGTCAACCACCATGGCCTTGGGGCGCATCTTAAATGTCTTGTTGAAAGATAAAAATATTCATCAACGCATCGTCCCCATTTTTTCTGATGAAGTGCGTACCTTTGGTTTGGAAGCCTTATTTCGTCAAGTCGGTATTTATTCTCCTGTCGGTCAACTTTATACGCCTGAAGATAAGGAACAATTCCTCTATTATCATGAAACAAAAGACGGTCAAGTATTAGAAGAGGGAATTACTGAAGCAGGTTGCATGTGTGCTTGGATTGCGGCTGCCACTTCCTATGCCAGCAATCGCCTTCCCATGATTCCATTTTTTACTTACTATTCCATGTTTGGATTTCAACGTGTTGGCGATTTAATTTGGGCAGCCGCTGATATGCGTTCGCGTGGTTTTTTAATTGGCGCAACGGCAGGCCGCACCACTTTGGAAGGTGAAGGTTTACAACATCAAGATGGCACTAGTTTATTATCTGCTTCCACTGTGCCCACTTGCCGTGCCTATGATCCCACTTTTGCCTATGAAATGGCAGTGATTATTCAGCATGGTTTACATGAAATGTATGCAGAAGAAAAAGATGTTTTCTATTATGTGATGGCGATGAATGAACGCTATGTGCAGCCAGCCATGCCCAAAGGCGTAGAAGCGGGTATTATCAAAGGCATGTATTTATTACAGCAGGCTGATAAAGCTAAACAGCGAGTGCAATTGTTAGGTAGTGGCGCCATCTTAAATGAAGTCATTGCAGCGGCAGCCTTGTTAAAAGAAGATTTTGCGATAGCAGCTGATGTCTGGAGTGTGACTAGCTTTGGTGAATTACATCGTGATGCCATGGCAATTGAGCGCAGTAATCGATTAGCCTTTGCTCCTAATAAGCAAACATCCTATGTTGAACAATGTTTAGAAAAACATGAAGGGCCTATTATTGCAGCAACAGATTATGTGCGCGCTTATGCAGATTTAATTCGTCCCTATCTTAATCGCACTTATGTGACCTTGGGCACAGATGGTTTTGGCCGCAGTGATACAAGAGAAAATTTACGTCATTTCTTTGAAGTGGATCGCAAGCACATTGCAGCAGCAGCGCTATATACTTTGGCAAAAGAAAATAAATTATCTGCAGAACAAATCGCAACTGCAGTACAAAAATATGGGATTGATGTGAATAAACCCAATCCAACGACAGTTTAAGAAGGAGATGACCTTGGCTTTAATTAATATTACCACGCCTGATTTTGGTGGCGCGACACTCGAATCAGATAAGGCAACCATGGATTTGCCGGCAACAGAAGCGGGTGTTGTTAAAGAAATTAAAGTGAAAGTCGGTGATAAGCTTAGCACGGGTTCTTTGTTGATGACCTTGGAGAGTAAGGGTGCGGCTAAATCGGCTGAAGAAAAACCAGTAAAAAAAGCAGAAGAAAAACCGGCGGAAAAAGGTGTAGAAAAACCCGTAAAAACAAGCACGCCGCAAGTGCTAATAGGCGATGTGCAATCCACTACTGATATACATGCAGGCCCTGGCGTTCGTCGTTTTGCACGCGAATTGGGCGTGAATATTAGCTTGATTGCAGGCAGCGGTCCCAAGCAGCGTATTTTAAAAGAAGACGTGCAAGCCTTCGTCAAGAATCAATTATCACAAGTGCAAACTAGCTCTCTGCCAACTTTACCCGCGATTGATTTTTCTAAATTTGGCGCGATCGAAATACAGGCACTATCTCGCATCAAAAAAATTTCGGGTAAAAATTTGCAGCGTAATTGGATGATGATTCCCCATGTCACGCAATTTGGCGATGCAGATATTACTGAATTAGAAAATTTCCGCCAGGCACAAAAGGCAGAATTTGAAAAACAAAAAATCAAATTAACGCCCCTCGTATTTGTGATGAAGGCAGTTGCTGCTTCATTAAAAATGTTTCCGACTTTTAATGCGTCACTGGATTCATCCGGTGAAAATCTTGTGATAAAAAAATATATTCATATTGGTGTAGCGGTTGATACGCCGGATGGTTTAGTGGTGCCAGTGGTGCGTGATGTTGATAAAAAAGGGGTAGCTGAATTAGCCAAGGAATTAGCTGAACTTAGTGAAAAAGCACGCAACAAAAAATTGGCGCCTGCTGATATGCAAGGCGGTTGTTTTTCAATTTCCAGTTTGGGTGGTATTGGCGGCACTGCATTTACACCCATTATTAATTATCCTGAAGTTGCCATCTTGGGTGTGTCTAAATCATCTTATCAACCCCTGTATCAGCAAGGTGAATTTATTCCACGTTTAATGCTGCCCCTATCACTTTCCTATGATCATAGAGTCATTGATGGTGCTGATGGTGCGCGTTTCATTACGCATGTTGGCAATATGTTGGCGGATATTCGGAATTTATTATTGTAATTATTATAGGAAAAAAAGCGATGTCGATACAAACAGAAGTAGTCGTTTTAGGTAGTGGTCCTGGTGGTTACACCGCAGCATTTCGTGCAGCCGATTTAGGCAAAAAAGTAACGCTGATAGAACGTGAAGAAAACTTAGGCGGTGTATGTTTGAATGTAGGTTGTATTCCATCCAAGGCCTTATTGCATGCAGCAAAAGTGATAGATGAAGCCAAGGAAATGTCTACTCATGGTGTGCAATTTGCAAAACCTCAAATTGATACAAGCAAATTAGTGGCTTGGAAAAATGGCGTGGTGAGCAAGCTGACAGGCGGTTTAAAAATGTTGGCCAAACAGCGCAAGGTAGAAGTGATTTATGGCGAAGGCAAATTTACTTCAGCTAATGAAATCACGGTGACAACGAAAGAAGGCAAGCAAGAAAAAATTCAATTTCAGCAAGCGATTATTGCTGTGGGTTCACGTCCTGTGACTTTGCCCTTCTTACCTCAAGATGAACGGGTTATGGATTCTACCGGTGCTTTGGAATTGAAAGACATTACAGGCAGCATGCTGGTCATTGGCGGTGGTATTATTGGTTTAGAAATGGCGACGGTTTATTCTGAATTAGGAACAGAAATCACCGTGGTTGAATTGATGGATCAAATTATTCCTGGAGCTGATAATGATATTGTCATGCCCTTATATAAAAGAATTAAGTCACGCTATAAAAATATTTATTTGAAAACTAAAGTGACAAAAGTTGAAGCGAAAAAAGAAGGTTTGTATGTGACCTTTGAAGGTGAAAACGCACCAGCAAAACCAGAAAAATTTGATCGTATTTTATGTGCTGTGGGCAGACGTCCTAATGGCGATCAAATTGATGCAGCAAAGGCGGGTGTGAAAGTGGATGAACGCGGCTTTATTGCAGTTGATAAGCAGCAGCGCACGAATGTTTCCCACATTTATGCCATTGGCGATGTCACAGGTAATCCCATGCTTGCACATAAGGCTATACCTGAAGGCCGTGTGGCTGCCGAAGTGATTGCGGGCATGAAACATTATTTTGATCCAAAATGTATTGCTAGCGTGGCTTACACGGATCCTGAAGTGGCATGGGTTGGCGTGACAGAAAATGAAGCCAAGGCCAAGGGTATCAAGTATGGTAAGGGTGTATTTCCTTGGGCGGCAAGTGGTCGTTCACTGAGTATTGGTCGCAGTGAGGGAATCACAAAATTAATTGTTGATGAGGCCACGCATCGCGTGATTGGTGCTGGCATTGTTGGCCCCAATGCAGGGGAGTTAATGGGTGAGGTAGCGCTTGCGATTGAAATGGGTTGCGATGTAGAAGATATTGCCCTGACCATTCATCCGCATCCCACCTTATCTGAAACAGTGGCGATGGCAGCGGAAGTGTTTGAGGGAACGATTACGGATTTGTATTTGCCGAGGAAGAAAGAGGAGAGGGTTAGTTAACAGCTACTTGAAATCTATCTAAAACTGTGCGAAACTACCTAAATGGATAAATTAGTAAACGTTCACGCTCTAATATGTAACGCCATTTGCAAGGACTCTGTCATGCCAGCCGCACGCTCTTTGTGCGAGGTGGCATCCAGGAAATTGTCTAAAACCGTAACAGATCACGTGGGATATTCTTCACAGGCATCCGCCGTTGCTTTGGCCTGTCAACCCCACGTGAGCTGTTACCTAAAACCCTGGATGCCAGCTAAAAGCATGCTGGCATGACAGCGTGGCGTGAACGCTTACAAATCATCTCACCATGATTATCTTGTATCAATTGTCCTATGATTTTTTCATGAAAATAGACATCAAGAATTTTTTCCATCTTCTTCGCCTTCAAATTTTAGTTTTAAGCCTAGTGTCCTTAGAACAGTTAAAACCTTTTCTAACTGACAAGTTGGTTTGCCTTTTTCTAATTCAATGATAAAACGCAAGCCTGTTCCAGATGTAAGCGCTAAATTTCGCTGTGTTAGGCCTAGTTTTTTACGAGTATTTTTTACCGTTTTGCCGATTTCTGCTGAGTTGTAATTTTTGAATTTACTACTCATTGTTGAGATTCCTATTAATATTCCCGTTCGGTAATATTATCTCATTTGATTGATAATTTCAATAATATATTCCCGTTCGGGAATACTTGACACCGTCTTACTAAATATTACCGCTATAGCAGTATTTGCAAGGCAGCAAAACAATCAAAACCGACTTAAATAAGGCCAGATGCATTATAATATCTATAAGCATAGCTAATAAATAAACATGCAATACAAACGAGGGCATGTTGATGACTAAGAGCAGAGATGAAGATAGTCTAAAAGATAGTCTAATACGCTTAAACAATAAATTTGTGGCTGAATTAAAGGCTAATCAGGTAAAAATTCCACAAAGCTATCTTTTAAGGGAACTAAAACACATCATAAGCATGAGTGGGAAATATGGAACTAAAGATAACGAAGATAGATTTTCTCAAATTGCAAAAGCTAATGAACCACTCTATCAACGCTACCGTATTGCTTTATATGATATGTGGAGGAACTTTGCATACTATTTCAATAGTGAGCATGAGGATTCAAAAAAAATAAAAATGAGTTTAGAAGCTGCACTCGTAAATGATGGCGTATTAATTCGAAATGAAGATACTTTTTATGCAAACATAAAATGTTTCGATAAAATTAGAAATGAATTTCAATTCCCGTACATTTATCAATTATTAAGGCTGAAATTAAATCGAATTGAAGATGAAGATCAGATTATACAAGGATTGTATCGAGACATTGAGAATGCAAGCAAGAATAAAAAAACTGAATCTGAAAAATTAGTAGCAATGAATTCACAAATAATGAAAAACCTATTTGAGAATGATCCCGAACATCCCATGGTTGGAATACTGAAATCATATTGTAAAAATCCTCCATATCTACCGCAACATGCACTTGCACTAAAAGTCGCATATAAATTGATGGAGTATGCAGATCGGAGAAGTAGGGATATTTTTCCAAAAGCGAATGAAGAAAGAATTGCCAGCGTAACAAAGTTGGCGAATAGTTTATTAGCTGCAAATACATATAATGAAATGAAAGCTGAGTTTGACAAAGTTAGCATACCACCAGAATCGAGCTTATATTCTGCTTATGAAAAAATGAAAATTAAAATTGAGAAGGCAAGTCAATATGAAATGGATGCTCAATCTCACGGAGATAATAGCGCCGCAGAAGCAACGCGATTATTTAATGCCATCGACAAGGCATTAAATGGAATAGAAACAAAACGTGAAGAGAAACTAATCTTGCGACAAACTATATCTGATATTATGCGCCCCTCAAGAAATGAGAGCGATGCAACAAGATATGCGGAATTACGCGCAGCGCTCGAGGCTAGCATTAAAAAAATCGACAAAAGCTATCATGGGATGCATACGATTTTTGTTAAGGCGGGATATGGCAGTCGATTAGCGCAAACCTTGCAGCAAGTGCTAGATAATGAAAGTAAATATAAAAATGCACAAGTTAAAGATGCTCCGCAAGAAGTGACTATCGTAAAAAAACGTCGGTAATATTATCTCATTTAATCAGCAACTTCAATAATATATTCCCGTTCGGTAATATATGAAATCCTTGAAGCATTAATATTTCATTAATTATTGTTAAATATAATACCACCCAAGAATGACCAAAAATATCTCAATAACGAAGGCGAGAGCGGGAGTGGTATGCAGAGAATAGAAATAGAATTAAATAAGGTCAGCACAGAAGGCAAAAGACTATTTTCATTTAAGCCAAGCAAAAAGCCCTTGGGTAAAGGAGCTTTTGGCACTGTATTTCTAGGCCAAGATGATGAGACACAAGAGACTGTTGCTATTAAACGCATCGAGGTTGGAAGTTCATTAGAACTTTATCGGGATTGCAGCAATGAAATCAAGGCGATGCTTGCACTCTCTGATGCAGATAATATTATTCACATAAAAGCCTGGTCAAATGATCAGGCGGCACTCAGAAGACCATCACCTTATTCCTACATTGCCATGACTTATGCCAACAATGGCAGTTTGAAAGATTGGCTGACTGACTCCAGCAGATACACTTCTCTTAATATGACGATGAAGCTAACTATCATGTGGGGAATGTCTAATGGACTCGCTTACATGCATGCTCATCGTTTTCTTCATCGTGATCTAAAACCTGCTAATGTAGTCTTTGTTGGCGATCTTGCTAGCAGATCAAGCGTTAAACTATGTGATTTTGGTTTGGCAACAAAATTTGGTAAAGATAAACATAGGGCTAGCCTTGAGAATATTTGCGGATCCTATGCCTATCTAGCGGATGAACACATTATCGATTTAGTAGAGGATAAGGCCAAACCAAGACCAGCTAGCACAGCAAGTGATGTCTACAGCTTGGTTTTACTTTTTTGGGCGCTACTTGCAGGTAAAACAAAACGATTTGATCTCGGATATTCTGGAAAAAAGTATCTTGATTTTCTATATAAGAATATCAAAGGTAAAATTATCAAGGTGCGAGAAGGCATTCCAAGTGATACCCCTCTTGTTCTTGTTGATATGATTAGACATGGTTGGTCATCTGATCCTGATGAACGTCCAACTGCGAATGATATTTGCGATGAACTGAATGCAATACTGCCTGAGGAAAATATCACAACCACAACCACAACCACCACTACAACTACAAAAGAACGAGTCCTTGCCAGTAAGAGAATTACCCTACATGATCCCAATCAAACTAATCATAGCATTAATTTTTCTCTTCACTTGGCGAAGCCAATAAATAAAGGAAGTTTCGCCACTGTTTTTAAAGCTAAAAATCGCGATACAACGGAAATTGTGGCTATCAAACGTTTCGAGCGAAAATCAGAATCAGATTACAAGGCTTGCGCTAAAGAAATCAATATCATGGTGGCGCTATCGGGTCCCGATGCTGCTAATCTTGCGCAAATACAAGCGATGAGAAATGATCAGCAAACATCATGGCAAGAACCAAGTTATGCTTTTATTGTGATGACCTATGGGTTCAATGGTCGTTTAAGAGATTACTTAATTGGCGGCAGTAAATATCAAATTTTAAGTGAAACGACCAAACTATCTATCATGCATGGCATTGCTAATGGTCTTGCTTATATGCACGCTAATGGAATTCTTCATCGCGATCTCACACCTGCCAATATTGTGCTGGATGATAAATTAAGCGCTAGGATAGGTGGTTTCGGCTTATCAACGCAAATTGGAGCTGATGATCTTAAGCAGTTTGTTGGATCAATTCGATATGCAGCACCTGAACTTTTACTGAGATTGGCTTATAGTGAAAAAAGTGATGTCTATAGTTGTGTTTTGATTTTCTTGATTCTCTCCGCAGATAGAAAAAAACCACATGATTGGCTCAGAGACAAGAAATTCCTAGTTAGACGTGTAATCGAGGGATGGCGAGATAATATTCCAAAAACAACACGTCCAGAACTTGTTGCACTGATCACGCAAGGATGGTCGCAGCATCCTCGTGATCGTCAAACAGCAAAAGATATGCGTGATTCACTGGATGTCATGCTAACGCCGACGACAACCACAACTACTACTACAACAACCACAACAACAGTAAGCAATCAGCAGCGTTTTTTTAAAACGAAGAAAAAAATTGAAGTAACTTATCCAAGACAATCCAACACGAGAACGAATACAACTCAGGAAGTGAAAGGGAATGCCATTTATTCAAAACGAACTTGAACACAGTAATAAATAAAATAGTTAATTAAAACGAGGGCAGGCAGTATGAGATCGACCGACATTACATTAGATGATCCCAATCAAAAACCCATTAAATTTTCCTATGACCTTGGACATGAATTAGGTAGTGGAGCAACCGCTACCGTGTATAAGGGTGAAAACAGCAGTACACATAAAGAGGCGGCTGTTAAACGTATCAAAATAGCTTTATTTGATGATCGTGACAAAGAAAAAGAGATGAAGAGGCATGCCGATTGCACCAAAGAAATCAAGATTCAGAAAATCTTATTGCACGCAAAAAATATTGCTCAACTATATGCGGCGAAAAATAGCTATGATGCATCATCAAAAGATTCGCAATATTCTTTCATCGCCATGACTTATGCAATAAATGGTAAATTAACTGATTGGCTGACTGATAAAATACATCCGCTTTTAGCGATCGCAAAGCGAATATCCATTGCGCAAGGCATTGCAGGTGGACTTGCTGAAATGCATGCTAGAAAAATTATTCATGGTGATCTTAAGCCAGATAATATCTTGCTTGATGATGACTTAAATCCTCTAATATGTGATTTCGGTTTTTCAGTACGAAGTAATAAGGATGATCTTACTGTGCGTGCTGTCTCGCCTTCTTTTTCACCGCCTGAGCATATATGCCGATATATAGATGGAGAACATCCCGAATTGAAACCTTATGCTGAAACAAGTGATGTTTATCCCTATGCTCTAATTCTTTGGCTTTTGCTTGTCGCCGCTCAAGAGCGACCTTATTTTTGGGCAAAAGCACCAAGAGACCTTGCTATATGGCTTTTGAAGGGCAATCGAGAAACCATGCCAGCTATGACTGAACTTTCAGATAATGTTCGTGCCTTACTTAGCGATCTTATGAAGCTAGGCTGGTCAGGCGAACTCGAACTTCGTCCAACGGCAATGCGAATTTTTGAGACGCTTGGGATGATCGTCATGATGATGAAAGCTGAGGCAGTCAAGGCTCAACAAGCGGCTGCTCGAACTACTACGTTGACTTCAAGCGCTAGCACCGCAACTACAACTACAACCACAACTACACAAGCAAAGCCCAGCGCAGCTCCGCCGCTCACACTCTATCACCCAACTAACATGACAGAAATCCAATTTTCAATTGACTTGATGAATCCACTAGGTCAAGGAAATTTTGCCTCTGTTTATTCAGGTAAACATTGTGATACACAAAATCCTGTTGCCATTAAACGTATCAATTCACAACGTGCTGTAAATTATGATAGCCGCATTCAACACAAAAAAAACGAAAATGAAATCGGAATAATGACGACGCTACTCAATGGGCCTAATCTTATTCACATACTTGCTATGCGTAATGATAAGCCAAGATCAACGACGCAATTACTTCGCGCCTATATCGCAATAGAATATGCAGATAATGGCAGTTTGTATGATTGGTTGGGGACTAATAACTATGGTTCTCTAGAAATGAAGATGAAACTATCCCTTATGATCGGTATTGCTAATGGACTTGCTTACATGCACGATCAAGGCATTCTTCACTGTGATCTTAAGCCGGGCAACATACTGCTTCATATGGTTAATGGCATGCTCACTGCCTTGATCTGTGATTTTGGACTTTCAAAACGAATTGATGATAGTGATGATCTTCAAGTTACTTGCGGAACAGTTGAATTTGCAGCGCCGGAACTTTTTCATGAGGATGGATCTCAAAGTAAAGCAAGTGACGTTTATTCTTACGGCGTCCTTCTTTGGAATATGACTGCAAATAAAAAGGAGGCATACCAGGGGCTAGACGATGGCGCTATAATTACATTGGTATGTGATGGAAAGCGAGAAACTATTCCGAGCGATACTGATCCAGATCTTAGTGCTCTTATCGAGCAAGCCTGGTCGCAGGATCCAGTAAATCGTCCACCGGTAAGGCATATTTATGACAGGCTATTTTTCTTTAAAAATACTAGGGAAGAGATTAAACGAATTGAAGATGAGGTTAGAGAAGAGGCTAAAAACAGAGGGGAAAAGGGAGAAATAAAGATTTTCCCAAGACGACGTCCAACGAGACAATAGCAAAATACACGTTCACGCCACACTGTCATGCCACCTCGCAAAAAAAGCGCGATAATTTTTTCTTGCGAATGGTTCCTCGTATTATTCACAGGCGTTCGTCGTTGCTGTAAAGGACGCGCATTTCGTTGATGAATAGCTTGGAGCAGCATTCAAATACAATAAAAGCGCTCAGTAAGGAAGCCTTCCCCTTTGGGGAAGGTGCCCACAGGGCGGAAGGGGGATCAAAATGCAGGATTTGCTACCACAACGAGCACGACAACTTCGCAAGAAAATGACTGAAGCAGAAAGAAAGCTATGGAGCAAATTAAGGCGACGACAAATGGGAGGTCTTCGTTTTCGAAGACAAGTAACGTTTGATAAATACATCGTTGATTTTGCTTGTTTTGACCCAAAGATCATTATTGAAATTGATGGATCACAACATGCCAATCAAGTTGTTTATGACGATGAAAGAACGAAATATTTACAATCATTTGGATATACAGTATTGCGATTTTGGAACAACGAAATATCAAATAAGTTTGAAGATGTACTGCAGACGATCTGGAATGTTTGTATCCCCCTTCCGCCCTGTGGGCACCTTCCCCAAAGGGGAAGGCTTCCTTACTGAACGCTTTTATTGCATTTGAATGCTGCTCCAAGCTATTCATCAACGAAATGCGCGTCCTTTACAGCAACGACGAACGCCTGTGAATAATACCCCGACTGCTATTACCAAAGCCGGTTCCTGATGTAAGCGCTAAATTTCGCTGTGTTACTCCCAGTTTTTTACGTGTTTTTTGCAACCTAAAACCATCGCGTATCTATTAATAAACTTTAAAATCAAATAGTTATGAATTTGTTGGCATTAAGATTCTATTAATTATTAGCAGGTATACTATCATCCAAGAAATGATTAAAAATGTATCAATAACGAGGGGAGATGGTATGCAGAGAGTAAATTTAACAGATGCAACAAATGAAAACCAAGAAATTGAATATTCATTTAACCCAGCTGCGCCATTGGCTGCAGGGAACTTTGGTAGTGTTTTTGAAGGTAAAAATACGACTACAGATGACATTGTTGCTGTTAAGCGTATTCACATCACGGAGGTTGAGGTTAAGAAAGCGTTTGAGAAAGAAAACTTGATTATGTCAAAGCTATTAGGTGGTACCAATATTGTTCAAATACAAGCTTCGAAAGCTGAATATCATCACACGATACGAGACACGCAATATGCCTATATCGCCATGACCTTTGGAACACAGGGGGATTTGAAGAAATTCATTGGCAATGTAATCAATGGCAATCTTAAGTTCTTATCCATGGAAAAAGAAATGCAACTACCTATTATGTGGGGAATGGCTAATGGGCTTGCTTACATGCATAGTCTTAATATTATTCATCGTGATCTTAAGCCGCAAAATATCATGATAATGCTTAATAAACAGGGAATCCCTGTTCCTTTGATCGGTGATTTTGGGCATTCAGAAATAGATACGCAGGATGAGCATCTTACGATGCTTGTTGGCAATATCCAATATGCAGCGCCTGAACAGTTATCAGCATTTCACAGTAGAACACTAGAAAAAAGAAAAGCGAAACCTTATAGCAAAGCAGGGGATGTTTATAGCAGTGCCGTGATTTTTTGGGAGCTGCTTGAGCTTGGAAAAGAGGCCTATACGTTGTCGATAACCACCAAACCACCGTTATCCACCAATGAGTTTGTTGAAGCAGTAGTCGGTAATGAACATCGAAAGCCTTTTCGAGAGCCTATTCCAGCAGGTACGAATCCAAGGCTTGCTACTTTGATCGAGAAAGCATGGGCACCTGAGCGAACGAATCGTCCAACAGCAGATGAGATGAGTAAGGAATTGTATAAAATACTGCATCCGAAAACCAGGGAAGAAAAATTTGAAGAAACATTTAAGAAAGCTGAGACTAGCGTAGTGGCAAATAGTGACGTAACGATTTTCAAAAGACGACAAGCTCAGCTGGTAAAAACTTCAACTCAACAAACATCAGCGGATGTTATTTACCGAAGACAGGTTCAGATTAAGAAATAACTACTATAAATAGTTAAGGAACAAACGTGGAGGCGGTATGCTAAGAAAAGACAAAGTAAAATTAATGGATCCAGTGACAGGTGAAAATTACAAATATTCTTTTGAACCCTATGATCCAATTGGCGAAGGGAGTTGTGCAAGTGTTTTTCTCGGCGAGAATTTGACTACAGGTAAGTATGTTGCTATTAAGCGCATGAGCGTAATCACTGAAAAGGATTACAAGGCATGCGCTAATGAAATCAAGATAATGACGAAACTATCTGGCCCAGAAGCTGCGAACATCGTTCAGATAGAAGCTGCAAAAAATGAAGATAGACAGCTAAGCCTCGGCGAATTTCACTCAACTTATGCTTATATTGCGATGACCTTTGGAGAGGAAAACTTGGGTGACTTGCTGGATCCAGAGGAGCTTTTAAGTCTGCCCCTACAACTAGTCATTATGCGAGGAATTCTTAATGGCGTAGTTTATATACATGCTCAAGGAATTATTCATCGCGATCTTAAACCAGACAATATCGTGGTTAATGGTATGCATCAGGGCAAGCCAATTCCCTTGATTTGCGACTTTGGAAGTTCCATATCATCTGATCATCAAGATTATGTTTCTGTTGGAACGCCGCATTTTATGGCGCCTGAACAATTGTGTGGATTAGAAGAGAGAACAGTTTCTGACGAAGATAAGAAATTAGTTTTTCAAACACATACTGAAAAAAGTGATGTCTATGCCTGTGCTGCAATTCTTTGGGCACTATCAACAGGTAACCAAGCGCCATATTCCGATTACACGAACACGGAAGATCTAATTGATGTGATATGCTATTTGGGACAGCGACCAAGGATAACAGCGGAGATTGATCCAGCAATTGCTCCTATCATCGAGCGAGGATGGAAGCAAAAACCAGAAGAGCGCCCGACAGCGATTCAAATGCATAAGGCAATTAATTCATTATTTTTTGAGACGAATAAAAAGAAAAGAGAAAGTGAGTGTGAATTGGCGGAAGGGAAAGCAGTAAAGATTTTCCCAAGACGAAGACTTGATTTGACAGTAAATACAAGCAGCGCTGGTGAACAAGCAGAAGCGAATGTCATTTTCCGAAGACAAGCTAGAGCAGGACAATAAAATTGAAATACACATGAGGCTAGTATGCAGAGACCTGCTGACTTAACACTAGAGCATCCAACTGAAAATAGGACTATTGGTTTTTCAACAGGAAGAATCTTGGGTAAAGGGACGACCGCTCTAGTTCTCGAGGGCGTAGATTGCGTCACAGGAAATCCGGTTGCAATTAAGCGTATCGATCTCGCTGCAATACGGAAAGCTGACGTCTATGCTGATAGAGAAATCAAGATCATGACAGAGCGGCTATTAGGCTTGCCCAATCTTGTTCAAATAGAAGCTCGAAGTGCTGAGCCTGGTATGGCACGATATGTCTACATTGTCATGACCTATGGAGAACTAGGCAGCTTAAGCAATTTTTTGAATGATCGCTATCGTTCGCCCCTAGATGCGAGAATGCAAGTATCTCTGATGCATGGAATTGCTAATGGCCTTGCTTTCATGCATGAAAAAAATGTGCTTCATTGCGATCTTAAGTCAGGCAATGTTGTACTTAAGGCCAATCCCATCCCTGGCGGTATTCCCATTCCTCTGATATGTGATTTTGGATTTTCAAGAATAATTGATGATCCTTTTCATTCTCTTACCAAAATTTCCGGATCACCTCCCAATATGCCGCCTGAGCATTTACGCAAATATGTAAAACGTGCTCTGCCACCTCATCCGCATAGTGAAAAAACGGATGTATATAGCGCCATCATTATGTTTATGGGCATCATTTTAGGCGAGGAAGATGCCTTCCCTTGGTTTAAAGATAATATGAATATCACCTTGCCCGAGGAAAAATTATATATTTGGAATACAAAGGATTTGGACTTAAGGGTATTGGTCATATGGGTATGCATTAAGAATATGCGGGCGAAGTTTCCACCTGATACCGATGAAAATCTTAAAAATCTTATCGAGCAAGGTTGGTCAAGTATTCCAGAAAAACGCCAGACAGCACTTGAACTGTGTGCTCAGCTTGCTGCAATACTCTTGACTCTCCCCCCGACAAATTTTCCCGTCGCTTTGCTATCACAAAAAAAATATTCAAATTCATCGGAGAGTTCATATGACTCTTCAACGATTTCTTCATCAGCTTTTTTTGATCGAGTGCCTAGGGTTAAGGCCTTTGTAGGCAAGAAAGCCATAGAAGAAGCTAGAGCTGATTTAGTTGCAGGCGGATCGCTAACCATTTTCCCAAAGCGCGGCAAAATTTCAACAAAGCCAGATGTCATTTTCCGAAGAAAATGCAAACCATGAGCATGCTATGCCGAAATTAACACTAAAGCATCCCACTAATAAAACGAATATTGATTTTTCCATTTACCGGAAGCAGCAACTCGGTGATGGCGTATATAGCACTGTTTATAAAGGCAGAAATCTCCAGACAAAAGAGACTGTTGCCATTAAATGTATGGATCTCGCAAAGCTCGACTCCTGTAACAGTTATACCTGTGTTAAAGAATTCAGGATCATGACCAAATTATCTGGCGGCGATAATCTTACTCAAATACAAGCTAAGCTAAATACAGGTAAATTTGCTTATATTGCGATGACTTATGCGGAAAATGGTAACTTGCATGAGTGGTTGGTTGATGGCAAATGTAGCTCTTTAGAAATGGGAATGAAATTATCTATCATGCATGGAATCGCTAATGGGCTTGCCTACATGCATGATAGAAATATTCTCCATTGTGATATTAAGCCAGCCAATATCGTGTTTGATGGGATGTTAAATCCTCTGATATGTGATTTCGGCTTTTCAAAAGACATGGCGATAGATAATCTTTGGGATCTTCGCGGAACGTTTTATTATAAGGCGCCTGAGCATTTATGGGGATTGATAGATGCTAAACATCCTGACCGAAAGGCCTATGCTAAACCGAGTGATGTCTATAGTTATGTATTAGTGATGTGGGATATCCTGACAGGCAACTACTGTCCATATACATGGATGACGAAACACGAAGTGGCTGTCTGGGTATGTGAGCAAGGAAAACGAGAATATATCCCAATCGATACTGATCAAGACCTTGCTGATCTTATCACGCAAGGGTGGTCGCATGATCCAGCAAGTCGTCAAACGATGGGTGACATTCTTGGCGCATTAGATTCAATGCCGATGCATGCTGTAACCGCAGCTGCGCTAAGTAAGACTACGACGACAACGACTAGCATCAGCCAATCTAAGCAGACATTTTTTCATAACCTAGCACATGCTGAGACAACAGTAAGAGGACAGTTTATCGCAGCGCGACGTCCGGCAGGACCTTAACAAAATTAGATCGCTTAATAATCCTTCGAGCCGGCGCAGGTGTTTGTCGTTGTAGCAGCGTTCGTCGTTGCGAGGAGTGCTTTTTACGACGAAGCAATCCAGGCTTCGACTTTTATCAAATGTTACTTTTTTATAAAAGTCGAAGCCTGGATTGCTTCGTCGTAAAAAGCACTCCTCGCAACGACGAACGCTGCTACAACGACAAACACCTGCGCCAGCTCATAAAGTTCGTTATTTAAACCCTCACTTCTGCTCATGCTCCCACAACACTTCCTTCCCCTTACTCTCATGCAACAACACACGCGCAGCCACAAATAACACATCTGAAAGACGATTCAAATAACGTATAATCTGCGTATTTTGCAAAGGGATTTGCCGATGCAAATGCACCATCGTCCGCTCAGCGCGTCTGCAGATCGTACGTGTAAGATGACAGGCTGCAGTAGCTGCATCCCCACGCGGTAATAAAAATTCCGTCAAAGGCGCTAGATTTTCATTCCATTGATCCAACTGCTGTTCCAAAGCCGTTACTTTTTCTGCCGTCGTCGCCATGGTTTCTGGTCGATGTAATTCCCCGCCCATATCAAATAATTCATGCTGTACACGCGTGAGAAAAATCACGATGCTTGGATTATTTATTCCTTGCGACAAGACAAATCCCAAAGATGAATTCAATTCATCTAAGCTTCCGACAGCTTCAACCAACAAATCATCTTTAGACAGGCGATTATCACCCAAGGTGGTATAGCCTTCATCTCCTTTGCGGGTATAGATTTTCGTTAATCGGTATGGCATGGTTAGAGTACCTCACTCGAAGTTAGTATATTAGCTCAGATGCTGCGACCATTACAAAAATCTGATTTGCCTGCTGTTATGGCCATTGAAAATGCAGTCCATATTGCCCCATGGACTGAAGATGCATTTAAAACTTGTTTTCAATCAGGCTATACGGGCTGGGTCATGGAAGCAGAGCAGCAAATCCTAGGATTTATTATTGTTTCAATGACAGAGGTTGAGTGTCATATTTTGAATTTATGTGTCATGCAATCCCATCAAAGACAGGGGCTTGGACGGCAATTGCTGCAATATGCCTTGACTGAGGCAAAACAGCGGAAAATAGGGATAGCCTATCTTGAAGTGCGGCGTTCAAATGCAGGCGCCATTGCGCTTTATCAAACCCTGGGATTTCGCTTAGTGGGTGAGCGCAAAAGATACTATCCTGGTGTGCCTGAAAATGAAGATGCCCTGGTGTTTGCGCGCAGCTTGAGTTCTTGCTAAATTAGGGTCTATTTACAATTCTACTATGCTGGATGTTTTTAGCTGTTTTTTTGCGATCCCTTGCTCACATACTTCTGTGTATGCTGCGCTAGGGTTCTCAAAAAACAACTAAAAACATCTCAGCCTAGCGAATTGTAAACAGACCCTATCATTTTATAATAAATAAGGCTTCTGTCATGATCGAAATTACATCAATGCGTAATTATCTCAAAGAATTACACGCGCGTTTGGCAAGTATTTGGGGGTATCTTTGAGATCGAACAAAAGCAAGCACGTTTAATTGAATTGAACCAGCAGTTAGAAGATCCTGCCATTTGGAACCAACCTGAAAAAACACAATCACTAGGTAAGGAACGTGCGAAATTGGAAGATGTCATTAATATGATGACCCTGATCCAAACGCATTTGCGTGATACCAGTGAATTATATGAATTAGCCTTTAGTGAAAATGATACGGATACTTTGGAAATCATTAGCCATGATGCGGAAAAATTAACGACGCAAATAGTCGCCTTAGAATTTCGCCGCATGTTTTCAGGTGAAATGGATGCCAATGCGGCCTATGTTGATATTCAATCAGGTTCAGGCGGTACAGAAGCGCAAGATTGGGCGGAAATGCTATTACGTATGTATTTGCGCTGGGGTGAACGTCATGGTTTCAAAGCAGAAGTGATTGAAGTTTCCGCGGGTGAAGTGGCTGGTATCAAAAGTGCGACTGTACGTTTTGATGGCGCCTATGCCTATGGTTGGCTGCGCACAGAAAGTGGTGTGCATCGCTTGGTTCGTAAATCTCCCTTTGATTCTAATAATAAGCGTCATACTTCCTTTGCCTCTGTTTTTGTTTCACCAGAAATTGATGACAATATTGCGATAGAAATTAATCCGGCAGATTTACGTGTTGATACTTATCGCGCAAGCGGCGCTGGCGGTCAGCATGTTAATCGTACTGATTCAGCCGTACGTATCACCCATGAACCTTCTGGTATTGTTGTGCAGTGTCAGGCGGATCGTTCTCAACATAAAAATCGCGCGCAAGCGATGAAGCAATTGCGTGCAAAATTATATGAATTAGAAATGCAGAAAAAGCGCGCTAAACATGAAGCCTTAGAAGCAACTAAAAAAGAAATTACCTGGGGCAGTCAAATTCGTTCTTACGTATTAGATATGTCACGAATTAAAGATTTGCGTACGGGTGTTGAAGTGGGAAATACGCAAGCAGTCTTAGACGGCGATTTAGATAAATTTATTGAAGCAAGTTTACTAGCAGGATTATAAATCATGACAGATCAATCTCAAGAAAATGACCAAGAAAATATAACTCTCAGTACACATGATTTGATTGAACAACGCCGTGATAAATTAAAGGCATGGCGTAAACAAGGCCATGCCTATCCCACGGATTTTCGTCGTGATGCATTGGCTTCCGATTTGTTAAATCAATATAGCAGTAACACAGCGGATGAATTAGAAGCGCAGTCAATAGCAGTCAAATTAGCAGGCCGCATCATGACACGCCGCCTAATGGGCAAGGCAAGTTTCACCCATATTCAAGATATGTCTGGCCGCATACAACTTTATATTCGTCAAGATGATGTCACAGCTGAAATCTATGAAGAATTCAAGCAATGGGACTTGGGCGATATCATCGGCGCAGAAGGCATATTATTCAAAACAAAAACCGGTGAATTGTCTGTCAAAGTAAAGCAAATTCGTTTGCTGACAAAAGCAGTGCGGCCCTTGCCAGATAAATTTCATGGACTGACTGATCAAGAAACACGTTATCGTCAACGCTATTTAGATTTAATTGCAAATGAAGAGGCGCGTGCTTTATTTATGGCACGTACAAAAATAATCGATATTCTAAGAACATTTTTACAAGAAAGAAACTTCTTGGAAGTAGAAACTCCAATGATGCAAGTGATGGCAGGCGGTGCTGCAGCCACACCTTTTGTGACCCATCATCATGCCTTAGATATGCCGCTCTATTTGCGTATTGCACCAGAATTATATTTAAAACGTTTAGTCGTCGGCGGCTTTGAGCGCGTGTTTGAAATCAATCGTAATTTTCGTAATGAAGGTTTATCGACGAGACATAATCCAGAATTTACTATGGTTGAGTTTTATCAAGCTTATGCAGATTATCATGATTTAATGAATTTGACCGAAGAATTATTTCGTCGTATTGCACAGGAATTATTAGGCACGAGCAAACTCAACTATCAAGGCATTGAAATTGATTTTTCCCAAGCATTTGAACGTTTGACCATGAAGGATGCTATTCTACGTTTCAATCCTGATTTAACTGCGGCAGATATCAGCACGCGAGAAGCTGCAAAAAAAGTGGCGAAGAAATTAGATATTCCTGTGCAAGAAAATTATGGCTTGGGCAAAATTCAAGTTGAAATTTTTGAAAAAACAGCCGAGCATCAATTATTACAACCTACTTTTATTACGGCATATCCTGCAGAAACCTCACCGCTTGCACGACGTAATAGTGAAGACCCTTTTCTCACCGATCGCTTTGAAATTTTTGTCGCGGGACGTGAACTTGGCAATGGATTTTCTGAATTAAATGATCCTGATCAGCAAGCAGAAAGTTTTCGTTTGCAAGTGGAAGATAAGGCTGCGGGCAATGATGAAGCCATGCCCTATGATGCTGACTACATTACAGCGCTTGAACATGGCCTGCCGCCGACTGCGGGTGAGGGTCTTGGTATTGATCGTATGGTGATGTTATTTACTAATTCTACTTCTATTCGTGATGTGATTTTATTTCCGCATATGAGGCCGAAGGAATAGAGGTGGATATATTATGACCATTATGTTAATATATGGGTATTTAATGATGCCATGATATGCAATTATATAATTATCAAATACTTAGAAGAGGGGTGAGAGATGCTTAGGTCTGAAGATGTAGAAATTCCACTGCAAACATTCGGTTCTGAAAATTCATCGAGTTCATCAGAAGGCGATACTGGAGAATCAAGTAAACCCAACAGTCCGGCGAAATTATTTTCTTTAATTGAAAAAGGAGATATTACAAGTCTTGAAGATATTTTGAAATTCGAAGATTTGCAACAAAAACACAATGGGCAACCACTTCTTAACTGGGCAATCAGCACAAATAATCAAGATTTATATGACTACCTTTATCGATTAGCAAAAGAAGAATATACAGATCAATTAAAAGCAACAGTGGATGTAGAAAAAAGAGATCCACAAGGCAGGACGATTCTTTATTGGGCTGTTATGTGTAACCAACTTAATGAAATTGCCCCATTGGTTTCACAAGGTGCGGATGTCAATGCAGCTCGGGATATTGGAGCAACACCACTTTGCAACGCTGCACAAAATTGGTATGTCAAGGTGGCCGAGCTTCTATTGAAAAATGGTGCCGACCCTAATATTGGTTGCACGAATGGGGGTTTCATCCCACTTTATACTGCTTCTCAAGAGGGGCATGTTGAGATAGTTGAGCTTCTATTGGAAAGGGGAGCTAACATCGATGTTGTTAGGACGGATTATAATGCAACGTCACTTTTCATCGCTGCTCAACAAGGGCATCTTGAAGTGGTTAAGGTTCTATTGGAAAATGGTGCTGACTTTAATATTCCTACAAAGAGCGGTACAACACCACTTTCCATCGCAAAAATTAAAGGCCATACAGAAATAGTTAAAGCGATTACTGCTGAAATTGGAGCCAAGCTATTTGAGAAATCAATTGCGATTGGAACCAAGCTACATAAGCAATCCGTTTTTAAAAAGACAGGTGATGCTGAAACTGAGTTAAAAAAAGATGGAAGTATTATTACAGTTTTCCCAAGGCCAAGACGACACCCCAAACAATAACTAACGCAATGGATAATGCCGCGTGAAAATTCAGCAAGGTTTTTCTTTGTTTGAAATGATGCTTGTCATGAGTATTATCGCTATTTTTCTAGCGATGGCCTTTCCCTTGCTGCGATATCCTTGGGAGCAATTCAATCAAACTATGCTCCAAACACAATTAATTCAAGCGATTCAAATCGCAAAACATGAGGCTCGCATTCGTCATCAAGCCATCGCTTTATGCAAGAGTAATTCCTTGCATCAATGCGCTGGTGAATGGATCGATGGTCAATTAATTTTTATTGATGAATATGATGATGGCAGTGTGCATGATCAAGCACAAATCTTGAAAACAATTCACATGCCAGCGCAAGGAGGAAAATTATACTGGCGTTCCTTTCCCATTTATCGTGATTATCTGCAATTTTCAGCTTCAGGATTGGCACAAAATGATAATGGAACATTTTGGTATTGTGATGCAGAATTAACCGCGATTTGGGCGCTTAGTTTAAGTAAATCCGGACATACACGGGTGATTTATCCTGATCGTGATGGTGTGTTGAGGGATGGTAGTGGGCGGGTGCTTGCATGTTAGAGCTGTTATGCCAGCATGCTTTTAACTGGCATCCACTCAGGCCTGTCATGCCAGCATGCTTTTAACTGGCATCTACTCAGGCCTGTCATGCCAGCACGTTTTTAGCTGGCATCCAGAAATAAAAATGAAACGTATCACTGCATTCCTTCCCTATTACTCTTTTTAAAATTTATTGCCTTGGAAAAATCATGAAAGAATATTACGTTTATATTATGGCTAGTAAACGCAACGGCACGCTTTACACAGGTGTTACATCGAACCTGATCAAGCGAGTATGGCAACATAAAGCAGGGGAGGCAAAAGGGTTTACATCAAAATATAAAGTGAATCAATTAGTTTATTACGAAATACATGGCGACATTATGGAAGCCATTAAAAGAGAAAAAAATATTAAAGCATGGAAAAGAAACTGGAAATTGCAGTTGATTGAAAAAAGTAATCCAGACTGGGATGATTTGTACAAGGCTATTGTGTAAATTTTACAGTATGTGTTCATGCATTTATTTGTAAGGACTCTGTTATGATAGCGGAGTTTGTCATGCCAGCGGAGTTTGTCATGCCAGCCGCACGCTCTTTGTGCGAGGTGGCATCCAGAAATTATTTAAAATCCTGGATGCCACCTCGCACAAAGAGCGTGCGGCTGGCATGACAAACTCCGCTGGCATGACAAACTCCGCTGGCATGACAAACTCCGCTGGCATAACAAACTCCGCTGGTATGACAAACCTGAGTGGATGCCAGTTCTAAATGGATACCAACTCTCACCAACACCCATCAATCCCCCCAACCCCGCTCACACCCCTCTTACCACTACTATCCAAACTCAACGACCCGCAATAACGATCATCATCTGCCTGCGCATGAATCGGTTTGGCAATCAACACATAATCTACATCACTCTGCAATTCTAAAATAAACTGATAATTATCTTTCACCGCATATTCATCTGCATGCAAGGCGGCCAGTGTCATGGCTTGGTAACTGCCCTGTTCAAGATGATATTGTTCTGCGGCAATACTGATTTTCGAAAGTAATTGTGCAGCTTCTAAACGTCTTTCTTTCACGAGATATTGTGTATAAATCGGAATAGCAAACATTGACAAGATACTGATAATCGCGAGCACGATCATCAATTCCATTAAATGAAAGCCTGCTATTTTTCGCATGATTCATGCTCGTAACTTGATGCAGAGATCAGCTAAACGCTTACCCTGCGCAATACACAAGCGCTGCTCTTCATCCGTAATAGGATTTTTTCCTGCTGTACCCGCGCTATGTGATGCGCCATAAGGTGTGCCGCCTGTTTGTGTGGTATTCAAATCAAGTTCAGTGTAGGGAATGCCAAGTAACATAAAACCCAAGTGAAAAAGCGGCAGCATCATAGAAAGCAAAGTCGTTTCCTGTCCGCCATGCAAACTTGCCGTTGAAGTAAAAACAACAGCAGGTTTATTAACTAAACTGCCAGATAACCAAAGATTACTGCATTGATCGATAAAATATTTCATCGGTGCAGCCATGTTGCCAAAGCGAGTCGGACTTCCCAGCGCAAGTCCCGCGCAATTTTTTAAGTCATCTAAGGTGGCATAAGGCGCACCGCTTTCAGGAATAACAGGATCAGTCGCTTCAATGCTAGGAGAAACAGGTGGCACCGTGCGAATGCGTGCTTCCATGCCAGTCGCAGATTCAATCCCGCGCGCGATATACTGCGCCATTTGTTTGACAGCGCCATGACGGCTGTAATAAAGCACTAAAATATATGACATGTCATTCTTCCTTTATCGTACTTTTGATAATAGCCAATCGAGCGCAGTATCAGGCAATAATCTGCGTGCTAAGGCAAGCATTTTTGCAGGCAAGCCAATGTAATAATGCGCACAAGGACGCCTACTTTCCAAAGCATGAATTAATTGATCAACAACAGCCTGTGGTGATTGCGATAATCGATCTTTTTTTTCTTCACCAAAATAAGATTTTTCCAAACTTTCATAAGCTTTTTGGTGCGCACTTTGTGTCATTATTTCTTTATTTTGTTGATGATGTTCATAGGCATGATCACGTAGTTTACTGGTAATTGGCCCGGGATTGATAATTGAAACATGAATATTCGTATGACGCAATTCCTGTCGCAAAGTATTGCTAAATCCTTCAAGCGCAAATTTTGAAGCATTATAAGCACCGCAATAAGGCAAAGTAACCACGCCTAAAATAGAGCTATTTTGAATAATACGGCCATGACCTTGCTTGCGCATGATAGGCAAAACTTGTCGAACCAATTCCATCGGCCCAAATACATTGGTTTCAAATTGTGTGAGATTCATGGCGGGTGTTAAATCTTCAATCGCCCCTGTTTGTAAAAATCCTGCATTATTAAATAGGGCATCTAATTTCCCATCGTTGAGTGATAAAATAGTTTGCAAGGCTTGTTGAATAGAATTCGCATCAGTGACATCGAGTTGCAAGCTTTCAAATCCATTTATTTTTAACTTCTCAACATCACTTTGCTTGCGTGCGCTTGCAAATACGCGATAGCCGCGTTGTTTTAAGGCTGAGGCGGCATGTTCACCAATACCGCTTGAGCAGCCTGTGATTAAGATGGAAGTGGAGGGCATGATGGTTTCCTTATGAAATTAAGCATTATGTAATGATACGCCTAGCTCTTCAGTACAACAAAGGCTAAAATACCCTTAATTTTCACCAAAAAGACGACTTGGAGTGTGTCATGCCTATTTATGAATACCAATGCTCAGCCTGTGCTCATCAACTTGAAGCACTACAAAAAATGACAGATGAACCCTTAAAAGAATGCCCTGTTTGTCATCAGGCGGCGCTCACGCGCTTGGTTTCCGCTGCTGGTTTTCAATTGAAGGGCACTGGTTGGTATGCAACCGATTATCGCCCTAAATCTGGAGCAGCAAGTGAAGAAAAGCCAGCAAGTCCTGCTGCTGAAGCCAAACCAGCGGCTGATAAACCAGTTCAATCTGATAAAAAAGGTGACTCATGATTACTCACATGCGTCGATATTTTATTTCAGGCTTATTGGTCTGGCTGCCCATTTGGGTGACCTTGCTCGTGTTCAAATTTCTTGTTGATTTACTCAGCAAATCACTCCTATTGTTGCCGCCTCAATATCAGCCTGATTATTTGCTGGGTTTTCATGTGCCTGGCATTGGTGTGGTCATTACTTTACTGGTGATTTTTTTTACGGGCGTCTTTGTTGCCAATTATGTGGGCAGCCGTTTAGTTGCATTGGGTGAGGCGATGATGTCGCGTATCCCTTTAGTACGCAGCATTTACACCGGCGTTAAACAAGTCACGCAAACCTTATTTACGCCTGGCGGACAATCCTTTCGTAAGGTATTGTTGGTTGAATTTCCACAAGCCGGTGTATGGAGTATAGCCTTTCAAACAGGGGTGATCGAAAAGGGAATGCAAGCTTCTCCCAATAACGAACCGATGATTTGTTATTTTATTCCGACAACGCCCAATCCTACCTCGGGTTTTTTAATGATGGCGCCAAAAAGTAAGGTCATAGAATTAGAGATGAGTGTGGATCAAGCGTTGAAATTCGTGATTTCATTGGGTGTGGTGCAACCAAAATTATAAAAGGTATTCCTCATGCGTAGTCATTATTGCGGTCAAATAACGCCAGCCTTATTAGGCCAGGAAATAAAATTAGCAGGATGGGTGCATCGTCGTCGTGATCATGGCGGCGTGATTTTTGTCGATCTACGTGATCGTGAAGGCCTTGTGCAAGTCGTCATTGCGCCTGAACAAAAAGCCGCTTTTGCCATTGCAGAATCCTTGCGAAGTGAATTCGTAGTGCAGGTGCATGGCAAGGTAAGAAGACGACCGGATGGCACAGTGAATAAGCATCTTACGACAGGTGAAATTGAAGTTGCGGCCGATCAATTAGTCTTATTAAATCGATCTGAACCTTTACCCTTTCCCATTGACGATGAATATCATGAAGTGGGAGAGGAAACACGTTTGCATTATCGCTACCTCGATATTCGCCGTCCAGAAATGTTGGCGCGCTTAAAAATGCG
The DNA here is from genome assembly GCA_013287745.1 of Gammaproteobacteria bacterium. Classification (GTDB taxonomy): domain Bacteria; phylum Pseudomonadota; class Gammaproteobacteria; order DSM-16500; family DSM-16500; genus Aquicella. The sequence goes on along the minus strand of JABDDF010000001.1, from coordinate 67,109 downwards.
TGCACAGATCGCAAGATATTTGCGTCATTATTTAGATGAGCAGGGTTTCATTGATGTTGAAACACCTTTTTTAACGCGTGCAACGCCTGAAGGTGCGCGAGATTATCTCGTCCCCAGTCGTACACGTCCGGGTAGTTTTTTTGCTTTACCGCAATCACCGCAGCAATTTAAACAATTACTCATGATGTCTGGCATCGATCGCTATTATCAAATTGTAAAATGTTTTCGTGATGAAGATTTGCGTGCTGATCGTCAACCTGAATTTACTCAATTAGATATTGAAACATCATTTCTTGATGAAAATGAAATTCAAAATATGATGGAAGAAATGATTCGTGGCTTATTTAAAGAAGTATTGAATGTCAGTTTGCCAAAGCCCTTTCCACGTTTAACTTATGCAGAAGCGATGCGCCGCTTTGCTTCTGATAAACCTGATTTGCGCATTCCCTTAGAATTAGTTGATATTGCAGATTTGTTAAAAACCGTGGATTTTAAAGTGTTTGCTGATCCAGCTAATGATGCTCAGAGCCGTGTAGTCGCTTTAAATATTCCTGGCGGTGCAGCCATGAGCCGTAAAGAAATTGATGCTTATACGCAATATGTCGCTCAGTTTGGCGCGCGTGGTTTGGCTTACATTAAAATAAATGCGGAAGGTAAAGAAGGTTTGCAATCTCCTATTTTGAAATTTTTACCCGATGAGGTTGTCACTGCAATAATGGAGCGCACTCAAGCAAAAGTGGGCGATTTAATTTTCTTTGGTGCGGACAAGGCAGGTATTGTCAATGATGCACTCGGTGCCTTGCGCGTCAAAATAGGCCATGATCGTAATTTAGTTGAAGAAGGGTGGACAATTTTATGGGTGCTTGATTTTCCCATGTTTGAAAAAGGTGAAGGACGTTTATCAGCCTGTCATCATCCTTTCACGGCACCTAAAACAGATTCAGTAGAAGAATTAATGAAAGATCCGCAGCATATGCTCGCGCGTGCCTATGACATGGTATTAAATGGCAGTGAAATGGGCGGCGGTTCAGTGCGTATCAATGATTCTGCCATGCAAAAAGCCGTATTTAATATTTTAAATATTAGCGATGAACAAGCAGACGAAAAATTTGGCCATCTGCTGACGGCCATGCGTTTGGGTTGTCCGCCGCATGGTGGTTTGGCCTTTGGTTTGGATCGAATTGTGATGCTCATGACAGGCGCAAGTTCTATTCGTGATGTCATTGCCTTTCCAAAAACGCAGACAGCAAGTTGTCCTTTAATGGATGCGCCTGCACCTGTTGAACCTGAGCAGTTAATTGATCTAGGCATTCGTGTTGTTCAACCCAATACAAAATCAAGTTGAGGCGAATATGGCAGGACATAGTAAATGGGCGAATATCAAACGTCATAAGGCAAAAGTGGATGCCAAGCGTGGCAAGATATATACCAAGGTGATACGAGAAATCACGGTGGCAGCGAAATCATCATCAGATGCTGATTCAAATCCGCGTTTGCGCGCGGCCTTAGAGAAGGCCTATGAAGCAAACATGACAAAGGATGTGATTGAACGTGCTATTAAACGCGGTGCAGGTGGTGGAGCAGGGGATGAAGTAGAAGAAGTGCGTTATGAGGGCTATGGGCCTGGCGGTATTGCTGTCATGGTCGATTGCATGACCAATAATCGTAATCGTACGGTAGGTGAAGTCAGACATGCTTTTTCTAAACATGGCGGTAATTTAGGGACGGATGGCTCGGTTGCCTATCTCTTCAAAAAACAGGGACAATTAACTTTTGCACCAGGCGTAGATGCTGAACGATTATTGGATATGGCCTTGGAAGCCGGTGCTGAAGATGTCCTTATCAATGATGATTTGAGTGCAGAAGTGGTCACTGCACCCGATGATTTTCTTCGTGTTAAAGATAGTTTGAGCAAGGATGGATTTCGTCCAGATGAAGCTGATATCACTATGTCTGCGATGACCAGTATCGCGATTGATGATAAAGAAACAGCAGAAAAAGTCTTGAATTTGATTGATGTGCTGGAAGATTTGGATGATGTACAATCGGTTTATTCTAATGCGGATATTGCGAGTGATGTGTTGGGGGAGTTGGCTTAAAGCTGTCATGCCAGCATGCTTTTAGCTGGCATCCAGTTTTTTAAATAATTTCCTGGATGCCACCTCGCACAAAGAACGTGCGGCTGGCATGACAACTTTAAGCGATGGAGGATGGATGACCATTATCATAGGGATAGATCCAGGATCGCGCCGCACGGGTTATGGTGTGATCCAGCTCGAAGGAAATAAGCAGCGCTATCTCAGCAGTGGTTATCTCGATGTGGCCTCCCGTCCCGTTTATGAACGCTTGCAACAGATTTTTCTTGGCTTACGCGAAGTCATTCAATTATATAAACCACATGAAGCTGCCATTGAACAAATCTTTATGCATGAGAACCCAAATTCTGCCTTGAAATTAGGACAGGCGCGCGGTGCTGCCATTGTTGCCTTAGATATGCCTGTTAGCGAATATTCAGCACGGCAAGTCAAAAAATCAGTGGTGGGTTATGGTGCGGCGGGCAAGGATCAAGTGCAATTTATGGTGAGCCGTTTATTAAATTTATCTGGCAAGTTACAAGCCGATGCAGCAGATGCATTAGCTATAGCCTTGTGTCATGCTCAAGCAAGAACACTGAAGAAATTAGGACTAATATGATGATAGGAAAAATTCGAGGAATTATCTTAGAAAAACAGCCGCCCCAATTATTGATTGATGTGCATGGCATAGGCTATGAAATTGATGCGCCCATGCCCACCTTTTATCAATTGCCAGAAGTGGGTCATGAAGTTAATTTATTTACTCATTTTATTGTGCGTGAAGATGCTCAGCATTTATATGGTTTTTATACGCGGGAAGAGCAATCCCTATTTCGCACCTTGCTCAAAGTAAATGGTGTCGGTGCGCGTTTAGCCTTAACCATTTTATCAAGTACTGCGCCAGATGAATTTGTGCAATGTGTATTAAATAATGATACAGCAAGTTTGGTACGCTTACCTGGTATAGGAAAGAAAACGGCAGAACGTTTGGTAGTTGAAATGCGGGATAAATTATCTGATTGGCAGCATGCAAATTTGCCAAATCAAGCAAATAAGACGGGTAATCATGCACGTCATCCTATTTTACAAGATGCCATTTCAGCACTGATTTCTCTAGGATATAAACAACAAGAAGCCAATTCTAAAATCACTAAAATAGATGATGGCCAAGCAAGCAGTGAAGAATTAATTCGCCGTGCATTACGGGAGATGATGTGATGCAAGATGAAAATCGAATTGTAACAGCAGATGTACAAATAGCAGATCCTTTAGATCGAGCGCTGCGCCCCAAATATTTACAAGATTATATTGGCCAGACTTCTGTGCGCGAACAAATGAATATTTTTATTCAAGCAGCAAAGGGACGCGGCGATGCCTTGGATCATGTTTTAATTTTTGGTCCACCGGGTTTAGGTAAAACAACACTCGCAAATATTATTGCCAATGAATTGGGAGTGAATCTCAAGCAAACTTCTGGCCCCGTATTAGAACGTCCAGGTGATGTGGCTGCTATGCTGACCAACCTGCAAGCTGGTGATGTCTTATTTATCGATGAAATTCATCGTTTAAGTCCGGTGGTGGAAGAAGTTTTATATCCTGCCATGGAAGATTATCAAATTGATATCATGATTGGCGAAGGGCCTGCAGCGCGTTCTATCAAGCTAGATTTGCCGCCATTTACCTTGATTGGTGCAACCACACGTGCGGGTTTGCTGACTTCACCCTTGCGTGATCGTTTTGGAATTGTAGAACGTTTGGAATTTTATCAAACGGAAGATTTGATGCAAATTGTATTGAGATCCGCGCAGATTTTAAATGTGAGGATTGATGGTGAAGGTGCTGAGGAAGTTGCGCGGCGTTCTCGTGGTACGCCGCGTATTGCTAATCGTTTGTTACGTCGAGTACGTGATTATGCAGAAGTCAAAGCAGATGGCTGTGTAGAAAAGCACATTGTCAAAGAAGCATTAGATTTTCTTAAAGTGGATAGCCAGGGTTTTGATGTGATGGATAGAAAAATATTGCTAGCACTCATGGAGAAATTTAATGGTGGGCCAGTGGGTTTAGAAAGTTTAGCGGCTTTTATCAGTGAAGAAAAAGGCACGATAGAAGATGTGATTGAACCCTTTCTGATTCAGCAAGGCTTCATTTTGCGCACGCCGCGTGGTCGTGTGGCCACACAGCAGGCTTATTTGCATTTTGGCTTAAAAGCGCCTGATAAATTATTGAACATGGTAGGTCAAACGCTCAGTTTATTCACAGAGCCTGATCCTGTAGAATCGATGGTGTGATATATTAGCGAGTGCGGAAGTGTTCGTCGTTGCGAGGATGGTCGTCGTTGCGAGGAGTGCTTTTTACGACGAAGCAATCCAGGCTTGGACTTTTATAAAAAAGCAACATTTGATAAAAGTCCAAGCCTGGATTGCTTCGTCGTAAAAAGCACTCCTCGCAACGACGACCATCCTCGCAACGACGGACACCTGCGCATCAACGAACCACAACAACGAGCCACAGCCTACAGATTTAATTTTACTTGGAGAATAGTAACGTGACTTATGATACCGGTTTACTAAGTTATTTCATTCACGCTAGTTTTATCGTGAAATGTGTCATGCTTATTCTTATTGTTGCCTCTATTTATTCTTGGACTTACATTTTACAGCGCAGTTTTTATTTGCGTAATGTAAATAAAGCAACCGGAAAATTTGAACAAGCTTTTTGGTCTGGTGAAGATTTATCGCGTCTCTATGCGCATGGCGATAGACGCAAGGGTTCACTCGAAGGCTTAGAAGCCATTTTTCATGCTGGATTTAAAGAGTTTTTGCGCTTTCGTAAACAAGCCAATGCGAGCACAACGGCGGTGATGGAAAATACCACACGTGCCATGCGTGTTGCGCAAATGCGTGAACAAGAAAAATTAGAAACGCATTTACCCTTTCTTGCCATTGTTGGTTCCACCAGTCCCTATGTTGGATTATTTGGTACCGTGTGGGGCATCATGCAAGCTTTTCGTGCGCTAGCTGCTGTGCAGCAAGCAACAGTATCCATGGTTGCTCCTGGTATTGCAGAAGCATTGATTGCAACCGCTCTAGGCTTATTTGCCGCCATTCCTGCAGTCATTGCTTATAACCGTTTTCTCACGGATATTGGCCGTGTCATGAATCGCTATGATGCCTTTCAAGAAGAATTTACGAATATTCTGATTCGCCAATCGCAGCAGACACCTAGTGTGCAAATGGAAGCGGAGGGGGTGGTGTAATGGCACATATTCATCAGCCTGGAAAACGCCGTCCCATGTCTGACATTAATGTCGTGCCCTTTATTGATGTCATGTTAGTTTTGCTGGTGATCTTTATGATCACGACGCCCTTGTTAACCCAGGGAGTCAAAGTGAATTTACCGCAAACCCAAGCGAAGGCAATGAATGACGATCAGAAAGAACCATTGATTGTGACAGTTGATGCTGCTGGTAATTATTATTTTAATTTGGCGGACAAGCCGAGCCAGCCCATCACGGCACGCACTTTGATTTATCTCATCACGACTCAATTAAAGACGCAGCAAAATGGTGAGCAGCGTCCCGTGTTAGTACGCGGCGATAAAAGCGCGAATTACGGTAAAATTATGGATGCGATGGCTTTATTACAGCAAGCAGGAGCAAAAAGTGTGGGCTTGATTACTCAGCCGCCGCCTGCAAGCCGAGTATAAACTTGAGGGTGAAAAGTTTATGCAACAAAATAAGATAAAAAATGCGGAGACATCTTCGCAGAAAAAATATTTTATTTATTCCTTGAGCTTGCATGCTTTGATTTTATGCGTATTAATTTTTAATTTAGATATCGCCACACCGCTGCCTGTTTTTGAAAATACCAATAAACAAGATGTGATTAGTGCTGTGATACTGGGCGATGTTAGTACGAGCAAAATTATTAAAACACCCTCTCCGCCAGTCACACCGCAAAAAGCACTGCCTGCCAAAGCGATTGAACCGCCTAAAATAATGAAGGATGTCATTGCCTTAAAAGTCTTGGATAAAAAGAAATTACAAGCAAAAAAGGCATTGCAAGAAAAGCAGCATCGCGAATTGCTAGCCAAAAATTTAATGGATGATATCAATAAAATTAAAAAGAAACAGCAGCAAATTAAGCCGCAAAAACTACAGACAACTTTTCAAAAACATTTAAAAGAGCAGGCTGAAAAATCTTTACGTCAGCAATTGCTTAATGAAAAAATTAAATTGCAAGCGACTGAAGCGCGTGAGGCACAGGGTGAAGTGAATAAATACAAGGCCTTGATCATACAAGCCATTGGCGAACAATGGCTTGTTCCACCGCAGGCAAATAAAAATCTTTATTGTGAGTTAATGATTCGCGTGGCGCCAGGTGGTATGGTGTTAGATGTGCAAGTAACGAAATCAAGCGGCGATACGGCCTTAGATAGTTCTGCGCGTGCTGCGGTGTTGAAAGCATCGCCTCTGCCTGTGCCAGATGATGCGGATGCCTTTGCTGCATTTCGTCAGTTTGTATTGAAGGTGAAGCCGGAGAGTGTTAGTGGATGAGTTGTTGTGCCAGGGGTGTTGTTTTGGGGGCATGACTAGCCTGTGATTCTGTGACAAGGAGAGTAAGCGCAATGTTCTTATTAATCATCATGACAAGCATCGCTATTCTTTTATTTGCTTATGCAATCTATAAAAACCATATGCATACTAAATTTGCGGCAGAAATAACGCAAAACTTACATCAATCACAAGCCAATGAACTCGCACTACAAGAAAAATTAACTTCATTGCAGCAGCAATTATCCTCCGCCATTCAAGATCCCGTCACTGAATTATTAGGCTGGCAATTATTTGAAGACCGTCTTCGTCATTGCATCAAAGCCAGTGAGCGTTCGCAAGTGCCGATGGGCGTTTTGTTTGTCGATATCAAGCAATTTAAAATGATTAATGAGGCACTCGGATACGAAGCGGGTGATCAAGTGCTTCGTATGCTTGCAAAACGATTGCAGTCTTCAGTAAGGCAAGTGGATAGCGTGAGCCGTTATAACAAAGATATTTTTGTTATTTTATTAAGTCAATTATCCAAGCCTGAAATGGCTGCCATTGTCGCGCAGCGAATTTTGCAAGCCATGATTCAACCTGTTGAAATCAATCAACAGGAAATGTATTTGAATATTTCGATTGGCATTGCGACATATCCGCAAGATGCACAAAATGCTGATGAATTATTACGACGCGTCGATGAAGCTTTGCAAATGGCAAAAACTAATAACAAGCAAATGTATCAATTCTATCAAGAAAATTTTAACAAAATAAATCAACGCGAATTTATCTTAAATACTGCTTTGGCACAAAGTGCTGTCTATGAGCAATTCGCAATTTACTATCAACCGATCAAGGATGAAAATAACCAAACAATTTTTTGCATGGATGCTTTATTATATTGGCATCATCCTGAATTGGGTGTCATTAAACCAGCAGAACTATATCGATGTGCGGCAGCGCAAAATAAATTAAATGATATTTCATTATGGATATTACGTCATGCATGCAGACATTTTCTGCAATGGCGTTCAGTTGGATTTACGCCTGTCTATTTGGGTGTGCCCTTATTACTTAAACAATTGGGTAGTAGTCATTTCATTTATCAAATTTCGCAAGTATTGCAAGAGATAGCATTTAATCCAGAGCATATTTTATTTGAAATGAAGGAGCAATCAGACCATCTTTCTTTTGATGTTTTAGAAAAAGCATTTAATATGCTGGAATATTTAAATGTAAAATTAGCGATTGAAGAATTTGGCGCAAATGATTTTTCATTACGCTACTTAAAAAATTTTCATGTTCATTTTCTTAAATTAGATGCTTCATTTGCGAGTGAATTAGAAACGAATGTCAATGTGCCAACATTGATCGCCTCTTTAGTTTATCTGGCTAAAAATATGTCCATGCAATTGATTGTTCCGGGATTAGAATCAACATCACAAATAAATACACTAAAAAATTTGGGTTGTTCCTTGATGCAAGGCGAGGCCGTATTTCCTCTGTTATCAGCAAAAGAAGTGATGGAAAAAATGGCAGTTCAAGCCTAGATGTGATATATAACTTATAGAAAGAAACGCGAGGTATTTATGATACGCAAAATTATTCTTTTATTAGTGACACTCATTCTCCCCTATTCCGCCTCAGCCATTTTAAAGATGGAATTGACGCAAGGTGTAGTAGGTGCGATTCCTATTGCTGTTGTGCCTTTTGCCGCAGGTAGTGATACACCGCCACAGGATATCGCTGGCATTATTGGCAATGATTTGCAAACTAGCGGACGATTTAAAGTCTATGGAAATAATGCGCTCAATCAATATCCTAGTGATGCGCAGCAAGTTTCTACTTCCTATTTTCATCGTTTAGGCGCGGATCAAGTTGTCGTTGGCAAAGTGAATTCGCTGGGCGCCGATCAATATCAAGTGAGCTTCCAATTAGTGGATGCCTATCAGGCTAGTAAGGCGGCGAATGTCGTCGTCAGTAAAACTTATACGGTGACAGCTAGCAATTTAAGAGCTGTAGCCCATCATATTAGCGATATTATTTTTAAACAATTAACCGGTATTCCTGGCGTTTTCTCGACTAAATTAGCCTATGTTGTGGTGCAGCATGATCAAAGAGCCGCACGTTATAGTTTAGAAGTATCAGATCAAGATGGCTACAATCCGCGTCCCTTGCTCAATTCACCTGAACCCATTATGTCACCATCATGGTCGCCAAATGGCAGGCAAATTGCCTATGTTTCCTTCGAAAATCATCGTGCAGGTATTTACTTGCAAGATGTGGCAAGTGGTGCCAGACGCGTATTAAGCCATTTTTCTGGCATTAATGGCGCACCAGCTTGGTCGCCTGATGGTAGGAAATTAGCCTTAGTTTTATCAAAAAGCGGTGCTCCCAATATTTATGTGATGGATATTAATTCTCAAGCCTTGAGCCAATTAACGCATGATTTTTATATCAATACAGAACCGGCTTGGTCGCCTGATGGCCGTTCTTTATTATTTACATCAAACCGTGGTGGTGGAACACAAATTTATCAAATTGATTTGGCCAATGGCGCGGCGACAAGACTTTCCTTTGACGGCGATTACAATGCACGTGCTTCATTTTCACGTGATGGAAAGTCGGTGGCGATGATTCATAAGGTAGCAGGCATTTATAGTATTGCCTTGCTTGATTTAGATACAGGCAGAATGCGTGTTCTAAGTGGTTCAGTCGTTGATAGTGCTTCGCCCAGTATGGCGCCAAATGGTAGCATGGTTCTTTATGAAACACTTTATGGCGGTCGCAATGTCTTGGGCATGGTGTCGACAGATGGCCGCATTCAATTACGTTTGCCAGCACGTAATGGTGAGGCACAGGATCCTGCTTGGTCGCCGGTGTAAATACCCTTCGAGACGGCGCAGGCCTGTCATTCCTGCGCAGGCCTGTCATTCCCGCCTACGCGGGAATGACAGGCCTGCGCCGTCTCGAACGGTATATTACGATCAACCCTTGATAACTCTTTATTTCACGGTATACTTTTACGTCTAATTTAATTTAGAAACATGGGGAAAAATAATGAAAGCTAAACAATGGATTAAAGTTATTGTAGTTGCTTGCAGTGTATTTGCACTGACCGCATGCGCGACCAAACACAAGCAAGATCAATCCTCGATTAACGATGCCAATGCTGCTTATAGCGATAATGCACAAGCCTCAGGCTTGGGACAGGGCTCAAATTTTGGTGATGAAAGCGGCGGCGGAAGACATTCAGGCCGTGTTTATTATTTTGCTTATGATAGCAATGTGGTGCAGGAGGCTGATAAGCCTGCGATCGCTGCTCAAGCAAATTTCCTATTATCTCATTCAGGCGTGTCTGCAACCGTGGAAGGACATACTGATCCACGCGGCAGCCGTGAATATAACATTGGCTTAGGTGAGCGCCGTGCTAAGGCAGTGGCTAATATCTTAATTGCCAAGGGCGTCAATCCCGGTCAAATTCATGTCGTCAGTTATGGCGCTGAAAAATTAGCTGTGCAAGGTCGAACAGAAGCTGATTATCAGCAAGATCGTCGTGTCGTATTAGTTTATTACAAACGGTAATCTATGATGTATTTCTCGCGCGTGGCATTGATTTTTCATGCAATTGTTCTGGGTGCAGCTTTGGTAGCAGCACCTGTATTTGCGGAATCTGCACCTGTTTATGATGCGGATTCTATGGAACTTGGTAATAGCACGGATCAACAAGGGCAGGATGTGCCCCCGCCAGCGCCAGATCAGGATTATAATAGCCAAGCAGCTGCTAATCGGCAGGCTGCTCCTGCTAGCATGCGCTCAGAAAATTTGAGTGTTGAACAACGCATGCAGCGAGTAGAACAGCAAATTAACAGCATGCAAAATAACGATCTATCAACACGTCTTGGTTCCTTGCAAGATCAAGTACAATCCTTGCAAGGACAGGTTGAACAATTGACGCATCAATTGCAGCAAGTGCAAACGCAGTTGAAGACGCAATATCAAGATGTCGATAAACGTTTGTCACAGCAAAATAAAGTTAAATCAAACGATGTTGCAGCGAAAGAAGATGCGGCTGCAAATGATGATTCATCGACACAGAATGCGGCCAAAGCAAATCGAAAAGCGCAAATAGTAAAGTCTCCAGCTAAAATAGTTCCAACAGCGGCAGTCGATGATAGCGCATCCAAAACAGCCTCAGATCAACCCGATGTCGCAGAAGAACAGGAAATTTATCAAACGGCTTACAACATGATTAAAGCAAAAAAATATAATGAAGCAGTGCAAGCCTTGCAATCGATGCTGCACAAATATCCTTCGGGTCAATTTGCTTCTAATGCGCATTATTGGCTGGGTGAATTGTATGGATTGATGGGTAAAAATGATCAAGCCTTGACTGAATTTTCAACGGTACTCAAGACCTTCCCTGATAGTCCACGTGTTTCAGATGCGCAATTAAAAGTCGGTTTGATTTTTGCATCGCAATCAAAATGGTCGGATGCAAAGGCAGCCTTCAAAAAGGTGATCAATCATTATCCGGGCACAGCTTCCGCTAGGCTCGCGGCAGAAAACTTAAAACAAATACAGCAGCAATCTGGACATTAGTAACGTGATTTGTGGATACGAGTAACAGCTTACGCATTAGCGAAATCTTTTTTTCCTTACAAGGTGAAACTAGGACAGTTGGCTTGCCGACTGTCTTCGTCCGTTTAACGGGTTGTCCTCTTCGTTGTCAATATTGTGATACAGCTTATGCCTTTCATGGCGGCCGCAAATATGAACTTGATCAGATTTGCGCTGAAGTTAGCAAATATCGCACTCCTTATGTGACAGTGACAGGCGGTGAGCCGCTTGCGCAAAAATCCTGCCTTTTATTGCTGATACGGCTTTGTGATCAAGGCTATCAAGTTTCCTTAGAAACCAGTGGTGCCTTATCTGTCGAAGCGGTTGATCCTCGTGTCGTTAAAATTGTCGATATTAAAACGCCTGCTTCGGGCGAAGTAGACAAAAATTATTGGGATAATCTGCGCTATCTTTTACCGCATGATCAAGTCAAATTTGTGATTTGTGATGAGGCTGATTATCTTTGGGCTAGGGATATTCTTGCTCGTCATCGCTTATCGGATTACTGCGAGATTCTGTTTTCACCTTCTTATCAGCAAATGCAGGCGGGTCAATTGGGAGATTGGATTTTACGTGACCAATTGCCGGTGCGCTTGCAAATTCAATTGCATAAATATTTGTGGGGTGATGTGGCGGGGAGGTAGGAAATTCTCCATGGCCCTCACCCCCTGCCCCTCTCCCCTCGCAAAAAGCGCTCCGGGAGAGGGGAGCGTTCTAAGTTTCTCCTGTTTATTCCCTAAGAAAGCTCCCCTCTCCCTAGCATTTTTGGAGTTGAGAGGGCGAAACTTAGGAAGCTCCCCTCTCCCGGAGCGCTTTTTGCGAGGGGAGAGGGGCAGGGGGTGAGGGCAAAGGGGAGTAACAAACCATGAAAGAAACACTGAAACACCGCGCTCGTACACTCAGAAAAAACATGTCTTCTGCCGAAAATCGCATCTGGTATTTTTTAAGAAATAGGCGATTAAATGGCTACAGATTTGTTCGTGAGTTTGCGATTGGGCCCTACATTGCTGATTTTGTTTGTCGCGAGAAAAAATTAATCATTGAAGTAGATGGTGGTCAGCATATGGGAGCGGTTGAGTATGACAATCGTCGGACTAAGTTTTTGGAAAAAGAGGGTTATAGCGTAATTCGGGTTTGGAATAACGAGGTTTTTAAAAACACGAGAGGCGTGTTGGAGAGTATTTTGAATTTGTTGGAGGCTTAGGTTGGGTGGCGTCCCTCAAGCCCTCACCCCCTGCCCCTCTCCCCTCGCAAAAAGCGCTCCGGGAGAGGGGAGCCTCCTAAGTTTCTCCTGTTTATTCCCTAAGAAAGCTCCCCTCTCCCTAGTGTTTTTTGGAGTTGAGAAGACGAAACTTAGAAAGCTCCCCTCTCCCTAGCATTTTTGGAGTTGAGAAGACGAAACTTAGAAAGCTCCCCTCTCCCTAGCATTTTTGGAGTTGAGAGGGCGAAACTTAGGAAGCTCCCCTCTCCCGGAGCGCTTTTTGCGAGGGGAGAGGGGCAGGGGGTGAGGGCAATGGAAGCACACCTAACCTTAAAAATCACACGCAGTATTTTTCCATCATCCCAAATTTTTCCACCCACTCTTTCCACGTAAATATTGCTATTTTTTTAAAAATTAGTAATATAAGCCACTCTGTTACACCGCTTCAATGGGTCGTTAGCTCAGTCGGTAGAGCAGCAGGCTTTTAACCTGTTGGTCCTGCGTTCGAATCGCAGACGACCCATTACTTAGGGTTTTTTCCCAGCATCTTGCTATTTTCTGTGATCCTTCCTGGTTTGTGTGTGAGGAGTTTGTGCACCATGACTGCCTTGCGGCTGCTGCGTTCCGGTTCCACTTAAAAACCTGGGAGAATGTGTGTGATACGTGGTTGTTGTAGTCGTAGTCGTTGTTGAAGTCGGACTACGGAGCGAACTTGACAAACTTTCTTCTACTATCCCCAGTTCTTTTCTCAAGCGCTTTATATCACCCTCAATCGCATTAAGATCAAATGATTTAAACCATATTTTCTGCATAAAGAGCTCGCTTAATGGATTGGGTCGACCACGTTTCATGCTGCGGCAAGATTCTAGTAAAATGAGATGCTCTTCGGTAGGAAGACGATCAAGTATACTATAAATTCTATCCCTATCTTTTTGAGCAAGCAGTGCTTTTAGCTTGTTATAGGCTTCTGAATCACCCTTGTTTAGCTCGAGTGTTCGGTCATAATCAAAAATTGCACGAGCAAACATGTCCTCAGAATATTGTCCCTCGCTTAGCTTCGCCAATTCTTCATTAGCTTTTCCTCTTTCCCTATAATATTTTGCCGGGGCATCTGGGTAATCTTTGATAGCGAGATCGAATTCAAAAAGAGCTCGACTCGGCTTCCCATCTGCTAGCGAGACAGAACCACATCTAAAAAAAGCCTCTCTATCTTTTGGGTCAAATTGGATGACAGCAGAAAAATCATCATATGCCAAATCCCATTTACCTTGCTTTTCATAGATAGAGCCGCGAAGAAAAAGAGCTTCGCCATAACCTTCACCCAACTCAAAACCTCTATTCTTTTCGAGCTTAATAGCTTCACTGAAATCAGCAATCGCGAGATCAAAATTTCCTAGAGATTCATGAATGACTGCGCGTTCAAAATAGCTTGACGCATCAGGACTTATTGCAATGGCTTTATCGTAATAATCAAGAGCGTTGTCAAGCTTCCCATTCCATCCATAGATATTCCCCAGATTGAAATAAGCTATCGCATCATTTGGATTTTGCTGGATGGCTTTCTTATAATTATCGATCGCCTCGTTAGCATGACCACCTTGTTCATAGGCATTAGCAAGCAGGAGATAAATTCCTGGGTAGTTTGAGTCATGCTCAATAACTTGCAGATAACAGGCAATGGCTGCATCGAGATTTCCTTCGGCGTGACGTTTGCGTCCGAGAGCGCAAAAATCTTGCGTAGTTCTCGGTTGTGGCTCAACGCTTTCTTGCTGGTATGAAGATTCTGGACGATAAGATGGCGCCTCTTCTGGATGTTCATAATATGGCTGTTGATGAGTTTGTGTCTGCTGCGGCTGAGCATAATACGGCGGTTGATAAGTTTGTGTCTGTTGTGGCTGACTGTAATACGGTGGTTGATAAGTCTGAGTCTGCGGTGGATATCCATAAAACTGTGGGTTATAAGTCTGTGTCGTTTGTGTTGTGTAGGTACTTTCCTGACGACTTCGATAGAGTACTTCAAGGCGTCGCTGGATCTCAGCACCGTTCTCAGGAGCCTGGTTCAGCGCCTTCTCGAAATCACTGATCGCTTCATCATTCTCTTCTCTTTTTTCATGAGCACAACCACGTAGGAAGTAAATTCCCGGATAATTTTCATTTAATGCAATGACTTGACTAAAATAAGCAATCGCCTCATAAAAATCATTGTCTCCGTTTTTATCACTATAAACTTCTCCGCAATCGCGATAATTTTCTATATCGCCTGGGTCTATTTGGATAGCTTGCTTGTAATCAGCGATTGCAGCATCAGAATTTCCTAGTTTTATATGAGTCTCTCCACGGCTTCGATAAGCATCCACCAGGCTTTGTTTGGCGTTATCTTCATGCTCCTTGGCTATATTTTTCGCAATAGCTTGCTCGAAATCATTAATCGCTTTAGTGAAATAATGAAGCTGTACCTGAGGTTTGTTACTAGAATCTCCTAGTTCCTGATAAGCTTCTCCACGCATGACGTAAGCTAGCGCAAACGAAGAATTTAATTTGATGAATTTATCGTATTCGTCAATTGCTGAAGCATGTTTTCCTTCTGTTTCCAGAGCTCGCCCGCGCTTAAGGTAAACTGGTGCATATCCAGGATCCAAGCGAATAACACGCTCATAATCAGCAAATGCACTGTTTGCTTCATCTAATTCCAAATAAGCATCAGCGCGTTCTAGAAAAGCTTCCTTTCTTTCTTCATCATTCTTTGTCAATTCGATTACTTTGCTGGAATACTCAACCACCTCCTTGTGATCACCTTTTGCTTTATAAGCCTTCACCAGGCCAGCATAAGCTGGTAGGTAATTCTCATTATAAGTAATAGCTTGGAAATAGGAGACAATAGCCTCATCTGTATTTCCTTGATTTATAAGGCTATTACCTCTAAGTACATAAAATTCGTGTTGTGGACGCTGCATACTTATTTCCCCGTTTTGTCTCTATTATGGTCTTAATTATAGCATTATAGCAGAAAATGACAGCATTATTTATTATCAATATGTTATCCTTGATCTTAAGCACTATCACCCTTATCTAGAAGATATTCAAGATCACTCAGGGGTAGTACCGCCATGCGGATGGATAAATTAACCAGCAAGTTTCAAATGGCCTTGTCAGATGCGCAATCACTGGCCTTGGGACGAGACCATGCAGTCATCGAACCCCTTCATGTGATGCAAATTTTGCTTGATGAAGATGGCAGTGATATTGCCGCCTTACTCGCCAAAGCCAATGTTGATGTCGCAAAATTAAAAACTGAAATCGAGCAAACTATTTCCCGTTTACCCAAAGTAGAAGGCACAGGCGGTGAAGTCCATATTTCAAATGAACTCAATCGCGTTTTAAATCTCACAGACAAGCTCGCGCAAAAACGCAAAGACCAATATATTTCTAGCGAATTATTTTTATTAGCCGCGCTTGAAGATAATGGCACACTCGGTGATATCTTACGTAAATGTGGTGCGAATAAAAGTAAATTGGAACAAGCGATTGAAGAAGAACGTGGAGGAGAAAAGGTGCAAGATCAAAATGCAGAAGAGAAGCGTAATGCGCTCGCTAAATATACCATCGATTTAACCGCGCTGGCTGCCAAAGCCAAGCTTGATCCTGTGATTGGACGTGATGCTGAAATTCGTCGCACGATACAAGTTTTGCAGCGCCGTAGTAAAAATAATCCTGTCTTAATTGGTGAGCCAGGTGTGGGTAAAACAGCAATTGTTGAAGGTCTCGCACAACGCATTATTAATGGTGAAGTGCCAGAAGGTTTACGCAATAAACGTGTATTAGCCTTGGATTTAGGCGCACTCATTGCAGGCGCAAAATTTCGTGGTGAATTTGAAGAGCGATTAAAAGGAGTCTTGAAAGAATTAGCCAAACAAGAAGGCCAAGTCATTTTATTCATCGATGAAATGCACAATGTGGTGGGTGCGGGCAAGGCAGAAGGTTCCATGGATGCGGGTAATATGTTAAAACCTGCGCTAGCACGCGGTGAATTACACTGTGTTGGTGCAACCACATTGGATGAATATCGCAAATATATTGAAAAAGATGCGGCCTTAGAACGCCGTTTTCAACGTGTTTTAGTTGAAGAACCCACTGTCTCAGATACCATTGCCATCTTGCGCGGTTTGAAAGAACGCTATGAATTGCATCATGGTGTTGAAATTACCGATTCCGCCATTATTGCTGCAGCCACTTTATCACATCGCTATATCACTGATCGAAATCTCCCTGATAAGGCCATCGATTTAATTGATGAAGCAGGCAGTAATATTCGCATGGAAATCGATTCCAAACCTGAATCCATGGATAATTTAGAGCGTCGTATTATTCAATTAAAAATTGAAAGAGAAGCGCTCAAAAAAGAAAAGGATGAAGCTTCAAAAAGACAATTAGAAAAATTAGATATCGATTTAAAAAAATTAGAAGATGAGTATCAAAAATTAGAAAAAATTTGGAAGGCTGAAAAAGGTTCCTTGCAAGATACGCAAGCCATTAAAGAGAGCTTAGAAAAAGCACGCATGGATTTTGAAGCAGCGCGTCGTGCCAGTGATTTAACTCGCATGGCAGAATTGCAATATGCCACTATTCCTGATTTAGAAAAAAAATTAACGCAGGCTAATTCTAGCGAGCCAAAGGAAACACAATTACTCCGCAATAAAGTGACTGATGAAGAAATTGCAGAAGTTGTTTCTAAATGGACGCATATTCCTGTCGCAAAAATGCTTGATAGTGAAAAAGATAAATTACTGCATATGGAAGATGTTATTCGCGAGCGTATCATTGGTCAGAGTCAAGCTGTTACCGCTGTTTGTAATGCCATTCGTCGTTCAAGAGCAGGCTTGTCAGATCCCAATCGTCCCATTGGTTCATTTTTATTTTTAGGGCCGACCGGTGTGGGTAAAACAGAATTATGTAAGGCGCTAGCCGAATTTTTATTTGATACAGAAGATGCGATTATCCGTCTTGATATGTCGGAATTTATGGAGAAGCATACAGTCTCGCGATTGTTAGGTGCGCCACCAGGTTATGTTGGTTATGAAGAAGGGGGTTATTTAACGGAACACGTACGCCGCAAACCCTATTCTGTGATTTTATTAGATGAAATGGAAAAGGCGCACAGCGATGTTTTTAATATTTTATTACAAGTTTTGGATGATGGACGTTTGACCGATGGTCAGGGACGCACGGTTGATTTTCGGAATACAGTGATTGTGATGACATCGAATTTAGGTTCTGAATTGATTCAATCTATCGCTGAAAAAGGCGATTATTTTGATATGAAAAAAGCGGTGCTCGATGTGGTTGATAAATATTTTCGACCCGAGTTTATTAATCGTATTGATGAAATGGTCGTGTTTCATCCTTTAGATAAGGCGCAACTGGAAAAAATTGCTGACATCCAAATTAATCGCTTGAGAACACGCTTGGCTGAACGTGAATATGGTATCGCCATGTCGGTTGATGCCATGGATTATTTAGCGGCTGCGGGTTATGATCCTGTGTATGGAGCAAGACCTTTGAAGCGGGCGATTCAGCAATACATTGAAAATCCTCTAGCCCAGGAAATATTAAGCGGCAAATTTTTACCGGGAGATATTATTCACGTGGGCATTGAAAAAGACCACATCGTATTTTCCAAAGCAAAAATGACAGCATAAATTTAACAAAAAGGGATGATGCTATGTATAAACATATTTTATTTGCCACAGATTTAACTGAAGATACCGACTATCTTATCGCCAAGGTACGTGCGATTCGTGGTTTTACCGGTGCAAAATTAAGCATTATTCACGTGGTTGAACCCTTGCCCGGTTATAGCTATGCCTATCTTGGTATTGAAGATATCGAAGGGCAATTAGTCACGGAATCAAAGCAATCAATGGAAAAATTGGCTTCGCAACTCAATGTGAATCGCGCAGATCAATTCGTGGAAATTGGCCCAACCAAAACTAAAATATTAAAAATAGCAGGCGAAGTAGGCGCGGATTTAATTATCTGCGGCAGCCATGGACGTCATGGTTTATCACTCTTATTGGGCTCAACTGCCAATGCTATTTTACACGGCGCAAAATGCGATGTATTAACGGTGCGTTTACCTGAAGAACAAGCTTCCTGACCTTATGCAATATAAAGATTATTACGCGACTCTAGGTATAGATAAAAAAGCATCGCCTGATGATATCAAGCATGCCTATCGTCGTTTGGCACGAAAATATCATCCTGACGTGAGTAAAGAACCGCAGGCAGAAGAAAAGTTTAAAGACTTGCAAGAAGCTTATGAAGTCTTGAAAGATGAAAAAAAGAGAGCGGCCTACGATCAATTAGGCAGTAATTGGCAGGCAGGACAGGATTTTAGACCGCCGCCTAATTGGGATCAAAATACGCGTTTTCATTCTGCTGAGGATATGGGCGGTTTTGAGGATTTAGGTGGATTCAGTGATTTCTTTTCTACTTTATTTGGTCAGGCAAGACAGGGACAGGGAAGAGGTCATGCTGGTTTTCAACAGCAAAGGCAGCGTCATCAACGCGGTAGTGATCAGCAAGCAAAAATTGTGATTTCTTTGGAAGATGCCTTTCGCGGTGCAGCCAAAACATTTCAATTACAAGTGCCGGCAGTGGATTCTTCTGGCGAATTAAAAATGCAAACGCGCACGATTAAAGTGAATATTCCCAAAGGTGCCTTGACAGGTCAGCAATTACGATTAGCAAAACAAGGCTTGCCCGGCATGGGCGGCGGTGAAGCTGGCGATTTATATTTGGAACTTGAAATTGAAGCCAATGCGCTTTTTTCTTTAAATGGCCGTGATATTTATATCATGTTGCCCGTGACGCCATGGGAGGCAGCCTTAGGCGCGGAAATCAAAATTCCTACGCTGGCTGGCAAGGTGGGACTTAAACTTGCGCCGGGTGCGCACACGGGACAGAAATTACGCTTAAAAGGTCGCGGTATGCCGGGCACATCGCCTGGTGATCAATACGCCGTTGTGCAAATTCAAACGCCAGTTGCAAATACGGCAGAGCAAAAACAGTTTTATGAAAAAATGGCGCAGGAGTTGCCATTTGATCCGCGAAAAGATTGGGCTTTGTAATCAGTGGAGAAGTATCATGGTGCAAAAGGACTTAATCGTTGTCATCGATCATTCAGCGGAATTAGTCAGTCTGTCTGAACTCTGCCAAGCCTGTCGTATTTCACCCGATTTCATTCATCAATTAATTGAATATGAAATTATCCAAGCAAGAAGAACGGCATCCGCTGAGTGGATGTTTGATTTAACCCAGGTTCGGCGGGTGAAAACCTTTATGCGCTTGCAGCGTGATCTTGAATTGAATTTTGCGGGCGCGGCTTTGGTCTTAGATATGATAGAAGAAGTAAATGAACTACGCGCGCGTGTGGCGTTGTGTGAGCGCTATCATCGGTTTTGATTGTGATACCTTATCTTCTACTCATACCCATACCGATACCCGTGCACCACAGGATGTTTTCTTGAGATTGATCTTTTTCATCCCAATGAGGAAACAATTTCCCACAAGCTTCATTTACGTTCATAGTAAAAGTACGCAAAGCTCTCACTGACCAATCATGTCTTAGAAAAAAGCTTGTTTTTCCGCATGAAAAAAGGAGTGTTTGACAATAGTCCTTGTTCAAAGAATATTGAGCAAATTTATGTGATTGCTCGTAGTAGTTATCCAAATGCTCAGATGTAAATGCTATCTTGCCAGTAAAAACACCAGCACCGACACTCATAATAAAATTTATCTGGTGGAGATATTTTTCCCGAAGCGTTTCTTCAGTGTCAGTGGCTATGCTTGTCTGAGTTCGCATAAATTTAGCCAGATTAGATTCGTCTTGATCAATACTCAAGATTTTTTTCAATTCATCATAAGATTTTAGATAAAGCGGCGAGCTAACATGACCGTTTTCCACCGTTAATAAAATGACCATGGTACCCAAAATAATTTGATAATATTTGAAATAAAAATCGCCGTCCTTGGGATCTAAGAATTCAATCAGTCTTCTAGGAAGTTGGATGACATTATCAGTTTCATGGGAATAAAGGGGGGAGAAATCCTCGACGAGCTAAATCCTTCAATTCAGCGGTTCTTTTCACGGTATGCTCGGCAGGAAAAAACATTGAAAACATAAGATCTCTCATCCATTCCTCATTAAAAGGCCGCATGATACTACAATGTTTTTGAAAGGACTAGTTATGGATCTATATATATTGGGGTACGGCATCCTTAGTTAAATAAGAACTTGAAAAAACGTATCTACATAGTGTATACTATTTGTGAAATAGGAGGATAATTTTTGTGAAAATACAGACAACCATTCAAAAGTGGGGAAATAGTTTGGCTATTCGTATTACCGGCCCATTAAAAACAATTCCGCATTTTACCGCTAATATGCCGGTCGAAATAGAGGTGAGTGAAAAAGGACTGACAATTCATCCTGCTGTTTCTAAAAAAAGAAAATTACTCGCTTTTAGTGAAGCTCAATTATTAAAAGGCTTAACTGCTAAAAAAGCACATGCTGATGAAGTAGTAGATATTCAGCATAGGGAATTTGAAGATAATGAATAAATATATTCCGGATCGTTTTGATGTTATTTATATTGATTTTGAACCCAAGAAGGGACGGGAAATTGGAAAATATAGGCCGGCCTTCGTTTTGTCTTCTAAAGAATATAATAAGAAAACGGGCTTGCTTATTTGCTGTCCTATCAGTACTAGTATTCGAGGGCACTTAAGCGAAGTTCCCATTGACGGCCTTGAAAAACCATCAGTAATAGCTTCTAGTGTTATTCAAACCTTATCTTGGCAGGATAGAAAAGCAAAATTTATAAAAAAACTAAATCATGATATTTTAGAAGCTGTTCTGCAGCGTTTACTGCCTTTGATTGGAGCGGGTGAATTGTAATTGTTCACAGTCTTCGAGATGGCGCAGGCCTGTCATTCCCGCGTAGGCGGGAACCCATCTTGAATTTTACTTCTATTGCAAATTAGAAATAGATTCCCGCCTACGCGGAATGACAGAGTTTTTGCATATAGCTTTACATATACCAGGGCGTGAACACATACGATAAATTTTTATAATCCTATTTCTTACGCCTTCTTGTAAATCTAACCAACACCTCCCCATCCTTCCCCGCCTCCAACGCACTTTCAATACTGTTGATTTCCTCGATATCGACTTTTGCAAGTGCTTTGCAAAGCTGAAACGTTAAGGGATCCATCGTATTTGCATTCTTGGCAGAAAAATATTGTCCTCGTCCAATTAATTTAATTAATGCGGCTCTATCAAGTGCAGCTTGATAAGGTTTAACATCATTATATCTATTTCTTGCACTCTGCCAATCACTGATAATGTTTCGTAGGTCTATAACAACAGGATGAATAGAAGTAAATAAAGACCATTTCGATAAGGAAGCCTTCCCCAAAGGGGAAGGCTTCCTTACTGAGCGCTTTTATTGTATTTGAATGCTGCTCCAAGCTATTCATCAACGAAATGCGCGTCCTTTACAGTTGCGAGGAGTGCTTTTATAACGACGAACGCTTTCCCTGTAGTTCATTTTCTTCATCCCAATGAGGGAATAATTTCCCACAAGCTTTATTTACATTTCTGGTAAAAACACCCAAAAGACCCCGCTGACCAAGCATGTCCTAAAAAAGCAAGTCCATCTTTTGCTGTTATACTTATAAAAAGCACTAGAAAAAACGAGGAAAATCATCATGTCATCAGCGAGAAAGGAATGGTGGGAGAGAGTCAACGAGTGGAATAAGTTTATGAATAAACATCGAAATCACTCGGCTGCAATCATACTAAAAGATAAAGATGGATTAAATGCTATTGGCTATCCCTGGTCGGAGCTAAGTGATCGATTTTCCAGGCCTGATCCTCGTGACTTAACGGAAGAAAGCAAAGCTAAGATAGAAGATTTTTATAAAAAAATATTTCAATTTATAACAGCTAAGAAATTACAAGCTGAGATAAAAGAAATGGGTTTTTCAAATCTTCTTTGGAATATACGCTTACTGATGCCAGCAGGAACATTAGCAGCGCCTCATCTAAATAAAAAATCGTCATATGATTATTTAAATGATCGTCAATATAAAGAATTATTTAATGTCATAGAGCATAGCGGTACTCGGCGTTTAGATGAAGTTGAATTCCTTGTTAATCGGACAATCGAAAATAAATTTAAAGGGCAAGGTCGAGATTTATCTGAGACTGACAAAACACAATTATTTGCTGAGGCTATATTAGAATCCTATTACAAGGTGAGGCAGACGGAAGGTTTGAGCAGTAGTAAACTGGCAAATGCGCTTGAGAATTATCTCAAAGATAATCTAAATTTAGAGAATAAATATAATATTAGCATTCCGCATAAAGTCAATTTCAAAGATTTACCACCAATACTCAAATCTCGCGATTTGAACATTCAAGCAGATGCTAGCGACTTGTCACAAATAAAAAAGGAAATTTTTTCAAAGATTGATGCCTATCTTGATAGCATCAATAGTCTGCATCAAATTCTTTTTATGCGATCCAATAAAGATAAGATAAAAATATTTATGGATTTAAAAAAACAAATTAACCATGCTGATTCAATTGAACATATTAAAGATATTGCCAAAAAGTGGGAGTCGAAAAACGGAGCAGTTTTGCAGAAGCATAGGAATTATTTGTTTGATGAAAAACAAGGAAATCTTCAATCAGGTGGTAGTCGGAAGTTGATTGAAGACATAAAGAAAATATATTCTTCGCGAGGTAAATTAACTGTCGATGTTAAAAAATCAATAATGAGTAAGGGTGGATGACCTATTTCTTATTTCCACGCCTTCTTGTAAATCTAACTAACACTTCCTCATCCTTTCCTGATTCCAGGGCATTTTCAATATCGTTAATTCCATCGAGATCCACTTTTGCAAGTGCTGTGAAAAGCCGATATACCAAAGGATCCATTGCATTCGCTTTCTTAGCAGCAAAATATTGTCCTCGGCCAATTAATTTAATGAGGGCTTCTTTATCGATTACAGCCTGATAGTTTTTAACATCGTATTTATTTCTATTACGCTGCCAATCACCGAAAATTGATTGTATGTCTACAACAAAGGGGTCGATGGAAGTAAATAAAGACCATTTTGATTTTCCCTCTGTTCCCCAGGCTTGATCAGTGACGAGGTCATATACTTTACTTAGAAAATTTTCTATTTCTTCAGGAGAATAGTCGGCAAGATCTACGGCCCGAATATGAGTTTGATTAGCAGGATCATCATTAATTTCTCGCAGAATATTTCTTAACTCATCAAGATTGATATTATTTACTGCCTGATAAAAGCGTTGTTTAATATCATTTGATTCATTAATTTTATTATAGACGCAGGCCGTCATTATGGAACTCACATCAAATTTTCTTTGCGTTTCAACGCTGCTCCAATCCAAGAGCGCAGGAAAGGTCTCGTCTAAATCCATGTGTCTACGCATATTGATGATTGCATTAGCGGCATCGCCCGTCGCGAATATTTCATGCCAAAAATCTTTTTTACAAATAATTTCATTAACGAGCTGCAGAAATTCACCTGAATTTCCTTCACGTAATGCTATCGATTCTTGTAATCGTGTCTCATATTGTTCGCAGGGATTTAATTGGTAGGCTTGTGTAAAACGTTCAACCGTTTCTTTCAAATCAGCAATAAACTGTCTTTCCTGGCGAGAAATTTGTTCCTCGCCTCTTTTCTCAAGTGCGCAGGCCAAGTTGAATTGAATATTGGCATGCCATAATTTGTCTTCGCTAGTTTCTTCTCTTCCGGCTAATTCGCGTTGATAGCAAGCTAGGGCAGAATCATAATATATAATTGCAGCAGTGCTATTATCAGACTCAAAATAAGCCCTTGCTAGATTGTAATGATTCACGGAGGAATTTTTTTCAAGCATTAGGCAGGAAGTCAGGGCCTCAATAGCGCCCGAATAGAATTTATCCATGTGATAACTCAAGCCCAGCCATCGATATCCCTGCACGAGTAGATCATGATCGAGGCAGTAATCTTCATCTACATCTTCTTCTAGATGGCTAAGAGCAGCATTAAATTTTTTAATAGCAGTTTTATATTCTCCATTGAGATAATGCTCTTTTCCTTCTTCTATCAATTGACTAGGCCGATTTAGCATTTGCCACTCCTCAATAAATTATTGTAAAATTTTCGATCATTGTAGCAGCTTAGCAAGAATAATTCAAATAAGAAGTCCACGATTGAATTATCTTATCTTTTAAATCAAATGCTTAAGCTTGAAAATACGCAGGCAAGTAAAAAAGGAGGATAATAGTAAATAGATAGCAAATGACTAGGATGCATACGTGAAAATATTAGTAGCGGATGATTCTAAAACCAATTTGGCATTGATTAGTGCTGCCTTGCATGCGCTACATCATGAAGTTATTCCTGCTTCAAACGGCGATGATGCTATTCGTTTATTTACAGAAGAAAAACCCGATCTTGTTATTTTAGATGTTGTGATGTCAGGCATGAGTGGATTTGAATGCGCCAGTAAAATTCGCGCGCTGAGTGTTGATGATTGGATCCCCATTATTTTTCTTAGTGCCTCAGTTGATGATAGCAGTATCGCAGCCGGTATTAATGCGGGCGGTGATGACTATCTCACCAAACCTTTTAGCGCAATTACGCTTGAAGCAAAAATAAAAGCCATGCAGCGTATCGCTGAAATGCGCCGAAAATTATTTCAAACAACAGAAGAATTAATGGTTCTTTCTTCTACTGATGTCTTAACAGGTTTATATAATCGCTTACAATTCGAAAAATCTTTGCAAGAACGAATCGCTTCAGCAGATAGGCATCATTATTTGCTTGCATTAATGTTCATTGATTTAGATCATTTTAAAACGATTAATGATAGCTTGGGGCATCATGTTGGTGATTTATTATTGAAAGAAGTGGCCGCACGTTTAAAATCCTGTATGCGTATGGATGATTTTGTTTCTCGTATCGGCGGCGATGAATTTGTTGTCATCTTAAGTAATGTAGAATCGACAGCTGCTGTTTCTGAAGTGGCGAAAAAAATTCTGCTGTCTTTAGCTGAGAATTATTTAATAGAGGGTAATAATCTTAAGTCAACCACAAGCATTGGTATTGCTGTCTATCCTTCGCAAGGAATAACACAGGAAACGATTGTGCAAGGCGCTGATGTTGCCATGTATCATGCCAAGGGATTAGGACGTAATAATTATCAATTTTTTACTGAAGATTTGGGCAATACCTATCGTAAACAAATTAATCTTGAGCATGAATTAAAATATGCCTTGGAAAGAAAGCAATTATTTATTTTATACCAACCGGTTTATCATTTGATTACCAAGCAATTACTTGGCATGGAAGCATTAATGCGTTGGCGGCATCCCGAATTTGGCATCATTTCACCTAATATTTTTGTACGTCTTGCAGAAGAAACTGGGAGTATCTTATCAATTGGTGCATGGGCAATCAAGGAAGTGTGTCAGCAGGGCGCTATTTGGTATAAAGAGGGTTATAAGGATTTTAAGCTATCTATTAATATTTCACTGCAGCAAGTTTTACAAGAAGATTTTTTTCAAAAAACGAAAGAGGTGATAGATAAAGTCGATGTGCCTCCACAATTACTAGAATTTGAATTAACTGAAGCGACTTTGATTAGTTATAACAGTCAGCTCTTGAGTGCAATCAAAAAATTACATGAAATGGGCGTCAGTATTTGCATCGATGATTTTGGCACGCGATATTCAACACTCACTAATTTACGCGCATTGCCTATTAATACCATTAAAATAGATAAGGATTTTCTAAAGGATGTGACCGTAGATCAAAAAAATGGAATTATCGTGAGATCACTCATTGCACTTGGCAATAACTTAAACTTAAACGTTATTGCCAAAGGGATTCAACATGAGGAACAAGTTCAATTTCTCATATTAAATGGCTGCTATTTAGGACAAGGATTTATGCTGTCAAAACCATTCAGTGAAAAGGAAATGACGGCTTTGTTGGGAAATAGAGTGAATCAAAAGGTTTAATAATAAAGGTGAATCACATGCTAAAACTAGAATCATCACAAGTATTGCAATTTCAAGTAGAGAAAATCAATGCTTGTGCAACACTTTCTTTTGTAAATAAAGTTATTTTACTCCCCTATTTAGAAAAAGTGCCTGGCAGTCCACGCCATTTAGCAGGTCTTATGAATCATGCGGGTCAAAGTATTCCAGTGATTGACTTAGCGATGTATTTGCAACTTAATGCAGAACAAACTTATACACTAGCTACGCCAATCGTCATTTGCACAATGGGTTCACGGCAAATGGGCTTGATTGTTAAACGAGTGCTTGGATTATCTATGATGCAAGCTGATTCCCTTCAAATGGCCGATCAATTCGGCGCATCTCATTCTCCTTTTATTGCGACGATTCACTTAAATTCAGCGCTAACTTTTTTGTTAAATATACCGAAACTCATGTCAGATCACGCCAATATTGGCGACCAGGAAAATTGATATGGAAGCAATCATGCGTCCAGAAAAGAAAACTTTGTTTATAGAAATTGCAGCCTATGAGCAAGCCTATGTAGATGTCATACGCCGGCGTTTGGGTATCGTATTGCATCATCAAATACGCGAAATGTATAAAGCAGTAGTGACTGCCTGTGAAAAATTCAATTGCACGCCCTATGAATATCTGCAAAAAATCACAGCTTGTGAAGAAACTTCTCCTTATCTTGAGCATCTCATATTAGGTATCACAATAGGTGAAACCTATTTTTTTCGCGACTTAAATCAAATTAAAATAATCAAAGAAATCATCTTGCCAAATCTAATACAGAAAAAACGCAATGAAAATAATTTGTTCCTACGCATTTGGAGTGCAGGCTGTTCTTCTGGAGAAGAAATTTATACGATGCTAATGCTGCTTTATGATCTTTTACCTGACATTGATGCCTGGTCTCTCAATTTATTGGGAACAGATATTAACACCAGGGTTTTGCAGAAGGCGATGAATGGTATTTATACGGAATGGTCGATGCGCTGTATTCCGAATTATTACAAAGATCGCTATTTTACTGTAAAAAATAATGATTACTTACTCTCTAATGAAATTAAAAGCAAGGCTAGATTTATCTATCTCAACTTAAATGAAAATTGCTATCCTTCATTTTATAATGGCACAAATGCGCAAGATTTCATTCTCTGTCGCAATGTATTGATCTATTTTAATAGCAATAGTATTGCTGATATTATGAATAAATTTAATGCCAGTCTAATTGATGGCGCTTATCTCTTATTGGGCGCCTCAGATCCTTTCAATGCGATTAATATGAACCCACGATTTTCCTATCATCAAGGTTTTATTTTAAAGAAAGAGCCATTGACTATATTTAAGGACCAAAAAATATCGCCTCATCTATCTATTCCGATAGAAACTATTCCAACAAAAACGACAACAACGATGAAATCAGCGCCAGTGAAGTCATCACCTATAGAGTCATTTCAAGATCAAGTGCTTAAATTATTAAATCAATTTAATTGGATTGAAGTGATCAATTTAATTGATACGCAAGATGTCAGCAGGATGCAAAGTGCATTTTCGCTATCTGCAAAAGCAACAGCACTTGCGAATTTAGGAAAATTATCGGATGCAATAGAGAGTTGTGAAAAGAGTCTGGCCTTGGATCCGACTAATAAATTTACCTACTTAACTTATGCTCTAGTCTTATCTGAATTAAACAAAATGAAAGAAGCAGAGCAAGCATTAAGAAAGACATTATTTCTTGATCCTAAATTTGTCGTTGCTCATTTTCAGTTGGGTTTATTATTGTTGAGGAATAAGAAAAATGAAGCGGGGATCAAATCATTGCGTAACGCCTTATTTATTTCTTGCGCTGAAGAGCCAAATAAAACGGTGCCAGCAGCGAATGGTATGACTTATAGCCGTTTGAACGACATACTCAAACATGAAATCGAACTTTATTCTGGGAAGCAATTGATATGGTAAATATGAATAAAAATAAGCACACATTATCCGCAGCTGATTTAATGCCAACAGGTGAATTAGCTGAAAAAATACTGCGTGATCGCAGTCATCAATTGGCACGAGGTGATGAAAGTGACTCAGCGAAATCGCAATCGCTAATTGATTATATCTGTATACGAGTCAGTAAAAATGAGCAATATGGTATTCCCTATCATTTTGCAAAAGAAGTTAAAGTGGACTGTCCTATCACGGCAGTACCAAATACCTTGGATTTTGTTGCGGGTGTGATCAATTGGCGGGGACATTTGCTTAGCATTTTAGATTTGAAACGCTATTTTCAATTGGAACATCATCAAGAGAGACAAAATACTTTTATTATTATCGTTGCTGCGGCGGGGATGACAGCAGGCTTATTAGTCGATTCAATTGATGGACAGGCAACTTATGATCAAGCTTCTTTGCTTGCGCCATGGTCAAGCGGCACAAACATTAAACCCGATTATCTTTATGGTTTGCACCAAGGAAAAGTTGGCATCATTAATATCAAAAATATTCTTGTTGACGCTAAAGCGCGTTTGTCATCAAAGGAGGAATAATCATGGGTACTGCATCTGAAATATTAGCACCTAAATATAGTTTATCACCACAAAAGCGCCGCTCAGTATTAGGTTTGCGCGGCTATTTATTGCTGGGTTTTTCCACCATTGTGTTAATTTTTTTAGTTGCCATTGCTATCACTTTTTCGCGAATAGCCATTGTGAAACAATACACGAATCAAGTCATTCAAGTCGATTTACCGACCTATGATGCCTTGTTGGAATTGAGTACCTATGTTTATAACGTGCAACATATATTGACGAATGGCTTGCTCATGAATGATAGTTCGCATAAGGATCAACTTGATCATATATGGCAAGGTATCATGGCAGATGTGAATACGATCGATGGACTTGCGCCCATGTGGTCAGATCAAGCGCATTTGCAAGAATGGCAGGGACTGAAAGCGCAAATTCAGCAGTTGCAAGCGGCACAGCAAAAAATAATGAATGCAACGGATAAAAACGCAGCCATGACCATCTATACCCAGCAAGAAAGATCCTTATTTGATACTGTGATTGCAAATCTTGTCGTTTCTTCTGATGATCCGCGCATGACTATTATCGAGGGTAAATTGGCACACCTTAAACAAGGTACGCAGGAAATAACCACACACTTGAATAGATTGCAAATTGCGCAGTATATATTAGCTAGCATAGGCATACTATTATCGCTCATGATTGCCTTGTACACGGCACGCATTATTATTCGTCATATTAATTCCTTCAGAGAGCATAGCGGCCGTATTGCCTCAGGTGATCTGCGTCAAATGATCGCAGTTGAAAGTGAAGATGAATTGGGGCAATTAGGTAATGATCTCAATGCAATGACAGTGAGTCTTGCTGCAATGGCAAAACAAATTACCCAAGCCTGTCATGGCATGGTGACAACACTTGAAGAAGTACGTCATTCAGTTGATGCACAATCATCAGGTGCTTCTGAACAAGCTTCTTCTATTAATGAAATTACTTCATCAGTGAGTGAAATTGAAAAAAGTACAATTCAAACGATAGAGAAGGCACGAAATTTAGGTGAGATTGCTGAGCGTACACGTGAAAAAGGAAAACTAGGACTGGAATCTGTTGAGCAAAGTGTACAAGGTATGAAAGTGGTTCGTGATAAAGTCGATGTGATTGCGCAAACTATTTTAGATTTAAGTTCGCAGACTCAACAAGTGGGAGAAATTACTGCTGTTGTCAATAATCTTGCTCAGCAATCGAAAATGCTAGCCTTAAATGCCTCGATTGAAGCAGCAAAAGCAGGTGAATCAGGTAAGGGTTTTGCTGTTGTTGCTGCTGAAGTAAAAAATTTAGCGGAACAGTCAGAACAATCTACCGACGAAGTGCAGCGTATTCTCGAAGATATCAAGCATGCGACAGAAAAAGCGGTCATGGCGACAGAAGAAGGCACAAAAGGTGTCGATCATGGCACAGTTTTGGTTGAACAAACCGGTGAAGTCATTCGAGGACTCAATGAAGTCATACATGAGGCAACGATGGCCAGTAAGCAAATAGAAGCAGCGGTAGGCCAAGAAAGTGCTGGCATAGAGCAAATTACGGCGGGGATGAATGAAATCAATCAAGTGACTTCAGCCTTTGTTGATAGTGTGCAACAAACAACTGAAGCTATGAAAAATTTATCTGAAGTTGCGAAAAGTCTACAACAAAGTGTAGATACTTACAAAATTTAAAAGGTGAAGCATGGAGCTTGATCCAGAAGTATTGAAACAATTGGCTGTAATTTTTCAAGCTGAATTGGGTGAGCAAGCTCAAGTCATGATAGATGGTTTATTATTATTGGAAAAGCAACCTCAACAAACTAATAATGAAGTTATCACCACAATATTTCGTGCAGCACATAACATTAAGGGTGCTGCTAGAGGAATAGGAGCGCAGGAAGTTGGCGATATTGCCCACCGTATTGAAACCCTATTTTCTCTTATTCAAAAAAAATCATTAGTAGTGACTTCTCCTTTAATTGATTTATGTTTGGATGCAGTTGATAAAATGCGCTTGGCGACGCAAGCTTTTATCGAGCATAAAGATCTGTCATTTGATTTGCAGGGATTACTCGCTGCTTTGGATCAAAAGGCAATATTAGACACAATGTATGATATACAAAATAAGCCTGCAGCAAAGCAAGAAATGATAGAACAGAAAATGGAGATAGAAGAGGGAGGGGAAAATTATGAATCCATCCGTGTCGCTTTAGATAAAATTGATAAAGTATTTTCCCTGATGGAAGAAATTCAAGTCAATAAAATTTCTATCGAAGATTATGTTATTTCATTAAATGAGTTAAATACAAAAATAAAAAATTACGCATTGAAATCCAAGAAAGACATGAATGTCCTCAAAGCGCATGTTGAAAAAGATTATCAAGAATATATTGATAAGCTGCAGCATCTCAGCCAGGATTTTTTTGGCGATCTTCACTACTCATCGAGCCATCTAGAAAAAAATATGCGCTCTCGTTTAAATGAGTTAAGTATTTTGACTAATTCACTGCAAGAAGAAGTGCGTTTGCTGCGTTTGGTGCCAGCGGCAAGCCTCTTGCATATCTTGCCGCGCTATGTGCGGGATCTCTCTCGAAGTTTAAATAAAAATGTGGAAATCACAATTCATGGTGATGAAGTGAAAATGGATAAGCTTATTTTAGAGAGTTTAAAAGATCCCTTGATGCATATTATTAGAAATGCCATGGATCATGGTATTGAAACTGAAAGCACGCGTCTAAGTCTTGGTAAATCGCCAGTTGGACATATTGCTATCGATGTGAAAGAAGATGCTAATGAAATTGTGATTACCGTGAGTGATGATGGTGCTGGCATTGACCTTAATCAAATTGCTTCCCTTGCTAAAAGCAAACATCCTGCCGCGGCAGCCAATATTGCCAGTATGAATGAAGGACAAGTGCTGGATTTTATTTTTCTTCCAGGATTTTCGACTAAGGAAATTATTACGGATGTGTCTGGCCGCGGTGTTGGTTTAGACGTGGTCAAAACAAATTTGAATAAAATAAAAGGCAGTGTCAATGTCGTGACAAAAATGGGCCATGGTACAGCTTTTAATCTTCGTGTGCCGCTTACCTTGTCGAGTGAGCGCGGTATGTTAGTCAAAGCTGAATCTCAATGTTTTATTCTGACTACCCATTCTATTCAACGTGTCCTCATGCTAAATCCAGCCGATATTATTGAAGTAGAAGGCAATCAAGCTGTTTTGCTGGATGGCAATCCTATACCCTTTCGTGTGTTGGCAAATATTTTAAATATTAATCAAGCAAAATCCCTGTCTCATGAAGTTTTGCCTATTGTTATCGCTAAAAATAGTTGGTTTTCAGTTGCATTTTTAGTTGATGAAATTATGGGTGAACGCGAAATGGTGATAAAACCTTTGCGCGCACCTTTGTCTTCAGTTCCCTGCTTAATGGGCGGCAGTTTATTAGAGCGTAATCAAGTTGCCATGGTCATTGATACTAATGAATTGATTAATCGCGCGCTTCATACTGAAGTCATTAAACATCGAACTTATCAAGATGAAGGTAAAACCGTGCGTGTGGTGCCGCATATTTTAGTAGTAGATGATTCTATTACAACGCGTACACTCGAAAAAAATATTCTTGAAGGCAAGGATTATAAAGTATCGGTGGCTGTTAATGGAAAAGAAGCTTGGGAACTTCTGCAGCAACACAAATATTCATTGCTTATTACCGATATTTCGATGCCCATCATGGATGGTTTTACGCTGACTGATAAAGTAAAGAAAAATGAAAAACTACATGATTTGCCTGTGATCATTGTAACTTCATTGGGCAGTGATGCTGAAAAAGCACGAGGTATTGAAGTGGGTGCTGATGCCTATATTGTAAAAACTGAATTTGAATCGGGTGAGTTACTTAACATTGTGACACAACTGGTGTAATGACGATGATCAACATTTTAATTGTGGATGATTCGCCAACAGAAACAGCCATATTGAAATGTCTATTTCAATCAGAAGCTGATATGCATATTGTGGGTTGCGCGCGCAATGGTAGAGAAGCAATCGAAATGGCAAATCAACTTAAACCCGATATTATTACCATGGATATTCATATGCCATTCATGGATGGCTTGGAAGCAATTAAAATTATCATGGCGCAATGTCCGACACCTATTGTAGTGATTAGTTCAAAAATAAATGACACGGAGTTGAATATTAGCTTTCATGCTTTAGAATCAGGTGCATTGAGCGTGTTAGCAAAACCACAGAATCTCAATTCAGCTGAATCTTATGAATCAAATCATGTCATCGTGCAAACTATTCGTAACATGGCAGGAATTAAAGTGGTTAGACGACGACTGCCTGCTAAGCAAAATAATAGCAAGCCAAGTGTTGCGCCCAAACTTATTCAAGGTCAATTTGAAATTGTTGCGATCGGCACTTCTGTCGGTGGTCCTCAGGCATTAAAAAAAATATTAATTGATTTACCGGCTTCTTTTCCTGTTCCTATTGTGATTGTGCAGCATATGGCGCCAGGATTTATTTCTGGTTTCGCGCAATGGCTGGATACACATATCGCGCTTCATGTTAAATGCGCAGAAGATTTTGAAATACTCAATGCGGGCACTGTCTATTTTGCGCCTGATCAACATCATTTAGCGCTAAGACGTATCAATGGAAAATTAGCAGCGCATTTGCATCAGGCAGATCCTATTTCTGGTTTTCGTCCTTCTGCGACAGCTTTATTAGAATCTACAGCTAAAATGGCGGGTGAAAAGGCAGTCGGTATTTTATTAACGGGAATGGGCAGTGATGGCGCCCAAGGATTGTTAACACTTAAACAAATGAAGGGTTTAACACTCATTCAAGATAAAAATAGCGCTGTCGTTTTTGGTATGCCGGGTGTGGCGCAAGCCTTGGGCGCGGTGGAAAAGGTGGTTGAATTAGAGCATTTTGCCGAGTATTTAAGGCTCTTGTTTGGGGGGAAGTAAAAGACAAGTTTATGTTTAATCGAGAGAATTTTTTTCTTGATGCGAGCTTATTTTTTTAAGCTATAATTTAAAAATAGATCTGCTTAAAAAAATAATAGAGGAGTGAAGATCATGTTTCATACTGAGACAGATAATGAAAAGCTTGAGCTTGCTATTTGGACGGGTGATATAGAAGAGGTACAGCGTCTTTTAAGAGAGGGCAACCTTGATCTAATGGCTAGCAATAACAAACTGCTGCGATTTGCCTTTGAAAAAGGCAGGACAGAAGAAGCAGCACTCCTTATAGCTGACCCTCGAATTAGTCCCCTTGCAATAAAAGACATGATGAGTGAGCCAGATTTGCAAGAAGGTTTTAAAGATGGGGCTGTTCGAGAAGCTATTGCGGTGCGCGTGAAAAATGATCCAGAGTGGGGCTCTGAAGGGAGTAAAGAAACGCCGGAAGATTTGATGCAAAACCAACAAGCAGAGCAGAGTAATCAAGTTGTAGCAGAGCAAGGCATGAATTACTCTACTTACTCTTCGTGGCAGCCACAATTGCAGCAAGCACAAGAACAAGCACAAGAAGATGTTCAAAGTGCGCCAAGCACCCCAACAGAGCAACCCAAGCTAACAGAAGATAATCCCGATCTTATATTTGCTGCTATGGATGGCAGGGAACGTGATGTAAAGAAATTGTTAGAGGAAAAGATAGGCTATACTGACACAACGATTAGTATTGCGTTTCGATGGGCTGTTCAACGTAGTCATGTGAAGCTTGTAAAGCTTTTTTTGGATGACGGTCGAGTCGATCCAACGGCTAATGATAATGAAGCGCTGCGATTTGCTCTTGAAAAAGGCAATTCAACAGTGGCAGCGCTTCTTATAGCTGACCCTCGCATTAGTCTCTCTGCAATAAGAGACATGGTGGTGGAACCAGATTTAGTAAATACTTTGATGAAGGAGAAAGTTCGAGAAGCCATTTCAGTTCGTGTGGATAATGATCCTGAGTGGGGCTTTGAAGAGAGTGAAGAAGGTCAGGAAGATGTTATACAAAGTCAACAAGAAGAACAGAGTAGTCAAGTTGTAGAAGAGCAGGAAAAAGAAGAAATCCAGCAAGAATGGAATATTAATAGGGGAAGACGAGACATGGAATTCTGGCCGCAACCTCAATCGCAGCCAGTGCAAGAAGATATTCAAGAGGCACCAAGCATCCCAGCAGAACAATTCAATCTAACAAATGATGATATGGAGCTTATGTATGCCGCCATGCATGGTAGCCTAGAAAAAGTAAAAAGATTTTTAGAGGATAAGATTGGCGATCCTGACGCATTGAATAGTGATGCGCTTCGACATGCTGCTCAAAGCGGTCGCTTGGAAATTGTAAAACTTCTTTTGGCTGATGGTCGAGCTGATCCCGCAGCGGGTGATTGCAAGGCGCTGCGTGCTGCAATTGAAAATGGCCATACAAAAGTCGCGGTACTTCTTGTTTCTGACCCTCGAATTAGTCTCGCGGCAATAAGAAGCTTAGAAGCTGACCCAGTTTTACAAAAGGGCTTGCAGAAAATAAAAGTTCAAGCAGCTATCCTCGTCAATAAATCTACTAGCCTCTTTAATGAGAATATATCGAAGAAACAGGCGATAGCAGCAGAAAAAGCAAGGATATTAGCAGAGAAAAGAGCAGCAATAAGAAAAGATAGTGATAAAAGTTATGTGAGAAAAAGAGGGCCGGGTGGTGGTAAATAGATTTTGTAACAGATCAAGTGGGGTTGTTACTCAGGCGTTCGTCGTTGTGCAGGCGTTCGTCGTTGCTGAAGCGTTCGTCGTTGCGAGGAGTGCTTTTTACGACGAAGCAATCCAGGCTTCGACTTTTATTAGATATTGCTTTTTTATATAAAAGTCGAAGCCTGGATTGCTTCGTCGTAAAAAGCACTCCTCGCAACGACGAACGTTTCAGCAACGACGAACGCCTGCACAACGACGAACCTCCTTGCAACGACAGGCACCTCCCTCACCCTCCCCACAAAATTTACTTCCCAAAATTCTCCGCCACAAAATCCCAATTCACAATAGCCCAGAAATTCTCAATATACTTAGGCCGCGCATTACGATAATCAATGTAATAAGCATGTTCCCACACATCACAAGTCAGTAAGGCTTTTTTATTTACCTTCATCGGTAATCCCGCATTACTCTCATTTAAAATTTCTAATTCGCCTTCAGCATTTTTCGCCAGCCAAGTCCAACCTGAACCAAATAATTTTGCGCCTGATTCACTAAACATTTTTTTGAAATCATCAAAGGAGCCAAATTTTTTCTTAATCGCATCTGCTAGTGCGCCTGATGGTTGGCCAGCACTTTTTGGCGTCATGCAATGCCAATAAAAAGTATGGTTCCAGATTTGTGCGGCATTATTAAAAACAGGCCCGCTTGCCTTCATGATAATGTCTTCTAATGACATAGCAGCAAATTCAGTATCTTTCACTAAATTATTTAAATTATTGACATAGGCTAAATGATGTTTGCCGTAATGATATTCTAAGGTTTCTTTGGATATATAGGGTTGTAGGGCATCCATTGCATAGGGCAAGGGAGGTAATTCAAACATGTTAATTCTCCTTAAAAATTAATATTTTCATCTTCGCGCAGCGTTAAAATTTCAAATCCTGTTTCTGTGACTAAAATAGTATGTTCCCACTGTGCTGATAAACTATGGTCCTTAGTCACGACAGTCCATCCATCAGGCAATAGTTTGACCTCACGTTTGCCCGCATTAATCATAGGTTCAATCGTGAAAATCATACCAGCCTGCAGCATGTCGCCGGTATTAGGTTTACCATAATGCAGCACATTGGGCGGTTCATGGAAAATTTTGCCGATACCATGGCCGCAATATTCTCTCACCACGCTAAAGCGATTTTTTTCTGCATGCTGTTGTATCACAGCACCGATATCACCGAAATAGGCACCCGGTTTGACTTGTTGAATGCCAAGATAGAGACATTCTTGCGTAATTGCAATTAATCGATTTGCCAGAATAGAAGGTTTGCCAATCACAAACATTTGACTAGTGTCACCATGATAAGCATCCTTTAAAACGGTTACATCCACATTCACAATGTCACCTTCTTTGAGTTTGCGATCGCTTGGAATGCCATGACAAACCTGATGATTGACCGAGGTGCAAATGGATTTAGGAAAACCATGATAATTTAAGGGCGCAGGAATCGCTTGCTGCTCGTTCACAATATAATCATGACAGATGCGGTCTAATTCATCCGTGGTGATGCCCGCTTTGACATGGGGCTTGATCATTTTGAGAACATCAGCCGCTAAGCGCCCGACGATGCGCATTTTTTCAATATCTTCACTGTTTTTAATCGTAATGTCAGTCATGCTTGGCCTGTATTTGAATGGATTGCTGAAAACAGAGTTTCTATGGTATAAAGGCGTGCTTTATTAAGCAACTAAACTTAATACAAGCCCGCATTCTCGCGGAAACACACGCTTGTCGCAACTGTTTGCTGGGTGCTTGATCTTGATTTTTCAAGATTAAGTTGGCGAATAGGGCAGGCGGAGGCCAAACCCAATTGAGGAAAATAATGATGTCATTACAAGTAACTATTCCAGATATGTTAAAAGCCGGTGTCCATTTTGGTCACCAAACCCGTTATTGGAACCCCAAAATGTCTTCTTACATTTATGGTTCCCGCAACAAAATTCATATTATCGACTTGGGCAAAACCCAGCCCTTGTTTCAAGATGCCTTAAATTTTATTAGCAGCACAGCCGCTAAAAAAGGCAAGATTCTTTTTGTCGGCACCAAGTACGCTGCTCAAGATTTAGTCCAGCAAGCGGCTGAACGCTGCAAAATGCCTTATGTCAATCGTCGTTGGCTAGGCGGTATGCTCACCAACTACAAAACGATTCGTCAATCGATCAAGCGCTTGAAAGAATTAGAAGCGATGTTTGAATCAGGCAAATTTGGTCGTCTTACTAAAAAAGAAATTCTTGGTTTAGAACGTGAAAAAGACAAGATGAGCATCAGTTTAGGCGGTATCAAAAACATGGGCGGTATTCCAGATGCCTTATTTGTGATTGATGTGGGCCATGAAAAAATTGCTGTGCGTGAAGCCAATCGCTTAGGTATTCCTGTTATTGGTATCGTTGACTCCAATAATGATCCTGATGGTATTTCCTATATTATTCCAGGTAATGATGACAGTACGCGCGCTA
This sequence comes from Gammaproteobacteria bacterium, assembly GCA_013287745.1. Lineage (GTDB taxonomy): Bacteria > Pseudomonadota > Gammaproteobacteria > DSM-16500 > DSM-16500 > Aquicella. Next base: position 28,846 of record JABDDF010000001.1, on the reverse strand, counting down.
TTCGTTTTTATACCAATTGTGTTGCCGAAGTGATCGCAGATGCTCGTGTTAGCGTATTAGAAGGCGATGCTAAAGAAGATTTTATCGAAATAGAAGAAGCGAAGGAAATTCCCAGTGTTGATAGCACTGATGCGTCTGATTCATTAGAAGATAAGTAATCGAGGTAATTTATGACAACAGTAATTTCAGCAGCGCAAGTCAAAGAATTGCGCGAGCTCACTGGCGCTGCCATGATGGAATGCAAAAAAGCATTGACGCAAACTCACGGTGATATGGATAAGGCCATTGAAGAGTTGCGTAAATCAGGCGTAGCAAAAGCAGGTAAAAAAGCAGGTCGTACAGCTGCAGAAGGTGTGGTGATCATAGCTGAGCATGGCAAATTAGCTGCCATGTTAGAAATTAATAGCGAAACCGATTTTGTTGCTCGTGATGGTAATTTCACTCGCTTTGCCAAGGCAGTAGCTGATGCAGCATTAAAAGCAAAGGAACAAGACGTCGAGAAAATTTCTGCATTGACATTAGCAGAATATGATTCGCATCCTGTTGAAGAAGTACGTCATGAATTGATTTCCAAAATTGGTGAAAACGTACAAATTCGTCGTGCCATTGTCACCAATCCTGCAGCAGCAAGTATTGGTACTTATCTTCACGGCAATCGCATTGGTGTGATTGTTGAGTTGGATACTGACAATAAAGAATTAGCGCGCGATCTTGCTATGCATATTGCAGCGAGCAGACCGATTGTGATTGCACCAGAAAATGTATCGCCAGAATTAATTGCTAAAGAAAAAGAAATTTATCTTGCGCAAGCTGCGACTAGCGGTAAACCGCAAGACATCATTGAAAAAATGGTGCTTGGACGTTTGAAGAAATTTCTGGATGAAGTCAGCTTGGTCGGTCAGCCTTTTGTCAAAGATTCCGATGTGACAGTAGGCGCTCTGTTAAACAAGCATAAAGCAAAAGTGCTTGCTTTCTATCGATTTGAAGTCGGTGAAGGCATAGAAAAAATAGTGGAAGATTTTAAAGAAGCAGTGATGTCCCAAGTGCAAGGCAGCTAGAGGTGCAATACAATGGAACTGTCTACAAAGCCGATCTATAAGCGTATTTTACTTAAGCTGAGCGGTGAAGCATTACAAGGTGATCATCTATTTGGTATTGATGCAAACAAGCTTGCGCGCATCGCGCAAGAAGTTGCTGGTGCAATGGAGCTCGGTGTACAAGTTGCGCTGGTGATAGGCGGTGGTAATTTGATTCGCGGCGCTGATTTATGCGCCGCAAGTTTAGATCGCATCGCTGCAGACCAAATGGGAATGCTCGCTACCGTGATTAATGGTATTGCTTTACGCGATGCCTTTGTCAGAAAATCGATTCCAGTCACACTCATGTCTGCTGTTGCTGTCGCTAGCATGGCAGAACAATATGACCGCTCAAAAGCGCAGGAAATTTTATCACAGGGAAAAGTCGTAATATTCTCTGCGGGAACAGGTAATCCCTTAGTTACAACAGATTCAGCTGCAGCCTTGCGTGGTATTGAAATTGGTGCCGATATCGTGCTCAAAGCGACCAAGGTGGAAGGTGTGTTTAATGATGATCCTATCAAAAATCCCAAAGCCGAACGTTATCAGCAATTAAGTTATGATGAAGTGATTGCAAAACGCTTAGGTGTGATGGATTTAACGGCAATTTTACTTTGCCAGGATCATAATCTGCCTCTTCGTGTATTTAATATGAATAAACAAGGCGCATTGAAACGGATTATGCTGGGTGAGGATATTGGTACCTTGATTAGTGGTGTTGACCAAAATCTACAATGATTAACAGGAACATGTATGCATACAGTAATAAAAGAGGTTGACGTTAGAATGCGTAAAAGCATTGATTCATTCAAAAGTGAAATTGCAAAATTACGCACAGGCCGTGCTCATCCCAGTATCTTAGATCATATTCGTATTGATTGTTATGGTAGTGAAATGCCGCTCAATCAAGTTGCCAGTGTGAATGCAAGTGATGCTCGCACTTTGACGATAACACCATGGGATAAAAATATGGTGCAGCCAATCGAAAAAGCGATTATGAATTCTGATCTTGGCTTGAATCCAGCAACGACAGGCACGGTGATTCGTGTTCCTATGCCAGCTCTAAATGAAGAACGAAGAAAAGAATTAATTCGCGTGGTGCGTTCTGAAGCAGAAACAGCGCGTGTTAGTGTTCGCAATGTTCGCCGTGATGCCAATAATGAAGTGAAAGAATTACTTAAAACAAAACAAATTACGGAAGATGATGAACGTCGTTTAAATGATGATGTGCAAAAACAAACTGACAAATTTATTGCGGAGATCGAGCAATTATTGACAGTTAAAGAAGCTGATTTAATGGTCGTCTAACATGGCGAGTCTGCCGCAACATCTTGCCATTATCATGGATGGAAACGGTCGTTGGGCGAAAAAACGCTTAATGCCGCGTATTGCTGGACATCGTGCTGGTGTGGAAGCGGCGCGGCAAGTTGTAAAAAATTGTGCGAAACGCAATATCAAAGTTCTTTCCCTCTTTGCATTTAGCAGTGAAAATTGGCGGCGACCGCCACAAGAAGTGAGTTATTTAATGAAATTATTTCTCACTGGATTAGAACGCGAAGTGAGTATGCTGCATGAAAATAATATTCAATTACGTTTTATTGGCGATCGTGTTCGTTTTAGTGAGCATTTAAGAAAGAAAATTGCTGAAGTAGAAAGTTTAACAAGAGCGAATACGGGAATGGTGCTGCTTATCGCTGTGGACTACGGTGGTCAATGGGATATTTGCCAAGCTGTGCGGCAATTAACGCAAGAAGTTGAAGCGGGGCAGCTTAAAAGTGCTGCTATTACGCCGGAAATGATTAGTGAGCGATTAAGTTTTGCTGATCTACCTCATCCTGATCTTTTTATTCGAACGAGTGGTGAATTTCGTATTAGCAATTTTATGCTGTGGCAGCTAGCCTATTCTGAATTGTATTTCACACCGACCTTATGGCCTGATTTTGATGAGAGTGAATTAGAAAATGCCTTGAAGGATTATGCCTCTCGCGATCGGCGTTATGGTGCGCGTCATGACCTTCCATTAAAAAGTGAAAAATAACTTATGTTAGTAAAACGCATATTGACAGCCATAGTTCTCATACCGCTAGCATTAGCCGTATTAATTTATTTACCGCCCTTGTCCTTTCGTTATTTAACGCTATTTATTGTATTTGGCGCTGCTTGGGAATGGGCGCGCTTACTGGGTCTCATTTCTAGGCGCAGTTGTTTTCTCTATAGTTTGCTTGTCATCTTCACTTGTTTTTTTGCCCTATCTTTAAGAGATGTGGTCGTATTAGGTGTAGGCTGTGTTTGGTGGCTCATGGCTTCCTTGCTCATCATTTTCTATCCTGAAGATACTTCTTCATGGGCTAATATTCGCATAGAAAAAGCGGCCATGGGTTTGTTTGTCTTGGTGCCTTGTTGGCTGGCCATTAACTTTATTCGTCAACAGACAGATGGTTTATATGCGCTATTATTTTTATTTGTCTTGATTTGGGGCGCAGATTCGGCCGCTTATTTTGCGGGAAAAATCTGTGGCAAGCACAAATTGGCGCCGCGTATTAGCCCGGGAAAAAGTTGGGAAGGTTTGATAGGCGCAATTTGTGTTAGCAGTTTGATCGTAGCCCTTGCCCTATGGCTGGCTTCTGTTCCCTTTATGCTATGGCCCTTTGCTTTTCTTCTTTCATGGATCACAGTGTTGTTTTCCATTATGGGTGATTTGTTTGAAAGCATGATCAAACGTTTAGCAGGTGTGAAAGATTCAGGATGGCTGCTGCCAGGTCATGGCGGCATATTGGATCGGATTGATAGCTTGACTGCAGCAGCACCGGTCTTTGCTTTTGGTGCGTGGTTGTTGGGGACTTATGCAAATTAAGGCTAGATTTTCACAAAGAAAGTCAAGATAATGAGCGACCTCTAGGAGAGGTGTTCGTTGGGAGGATGTTCGTCGTTGCGGAAGCGTTCGTCGTTGCGAGGAGTGCTTTTTACGACGAAGCAATCCAGGCTTTGACTTTTATCAAATGTTGCTTTTTTATAAAAGTCAAAGCCTGGATTGCTTCGTCGTAAAAAGCACTCCTCGCAACGACGAACGCTTCCGCAACGACAGACGCCTTCGCAACAGCAAATCTCCTGCTGCACACTGATACGGTATTCACTGAAAATTATTAAAACGTCTAAGACGAGAAAGAAATGAAAAAACTAGCTAGTATATTAATTATTCTATTCCAACTATATTTTAGTTGCGCATTCGCGCAGCAAGCCTTTGTGGTGCGTCAAATCGAATTTGATGGCTTGCATCGAGTTTCTGCCGCGACCATGGAAACTTATTTGCCAATTAAACGCGGACAAATATTGCGGCCTGAGAAAACAGCTGAAATTGTCCGAGCCTTATATAAAACAAATTTCTTTGAGCATATTAGTTTATCGCGCGAAGGCAATACGCTGATTATCCATGTGGAAGAACGTCCCACTATCGGGCAATTAAAGATAAGCGGTAATTCGATTATTCCCACCGATAAACTAAAGGCTGCAATGAAATCGATGGATATTGCAGAAGGCCGTGTTTATCAACCCGCGATTATAGACAAAATCAAACAAGGATTATTAAATCAGTATTATCAATTGGGTCGTTATAATGCGCGTGTTATTATTTCCACTACCTCGATGCCGCGTAATCGTGTTGCAGTCAATATCACTATTTCTGAAGGCTTGGTCGCCAAGATTCGCCGTATTTCTATTATCGGCAATCATGTTTTTAGTGAGAAAACTTTAATAAAACAATTAGACATCACGACCACAGGCGTATTTACCTTCTTCACGCAAACAGATCGTTACTCAGAAGATAAATTAGATGATAGTGTTGAGAAATTACGTAACTATTACATGGATCACGGCTATCTGCGTTTTGAAGTGAAATCAGCACAAGCGCAAGTCACACCAGATCGCAAGTCGGTCTATGTGACCTTCGTGGTTTCTGAAGGTGAACCCTACACGATCGAAAGTTATAATATTACTGGCACCTTTATCGTGCCACGAAAAAAAATTGAAAAAGCAATTCATATTAAGCCTGGTGAAAAGTTTTCACGTAAAAAAGTGATTGCTGCACAAAAAGCCATTACACGTATGCTAGGCGATAAGGGCTATGTTTTTGCGACCGTTGCTATTCATCCAAAAATTAATGATGCAACACACAGGGTAAAATTAACTTTTGAAGTACGTCCAGGCAAGCGTGCCTATGTTAGACATGTGACTTTTTCTGATAATACGCGCACTAATGATGTGGTCTTACGTCGTGAAATACAGCAAATGGAAGGGGCGCCAGCATCCACTGTAAAAATGGAAGATTCTAAACAGCGCTTGAGTTTGCTGCCCTATCTTAAAAAAGTTGATATGACAGTATTGCCAGTGCCCAATGTTGATGATCAAGTTGATGTTAACTATAAGGTCAAAGAAGAAAGTTCAGCGCAAGCTTCTTTTAAAGTGGGTTACTCGCAAATTTATGGCATGTTATTGGGTGCGGGATTAAATCATAAAAACTTTTTGGGAACGGGCAATACGCTTGGTATTAACTTTAATCGCAGCAAGATTCAACAATTCTATGGAATTGATTATACCGATCCCTATTATACGACAAATGGGATCAGCCGCAGTTTCAACTTTTCTATTTCACGTGTTGATCCAGGTAGTACGGCCAGTGTCGATAGTAGTTTCACGGCAAATGAATATGACTTTGGTGTTCAATATGGTATCCCCGTTGGCCAAGAGCAGGGTGTGTATAGCCGTGCATTTATCGGCGCGAATTATCAAAATACACTGCTTACCTTGAATCGAAATCTTAACAATGTCTCTGCTCAGGTTAGCAGTTTTGTAGGCCAGCATGGCAGACGTTTTCAACAAGTCGATTTACGCCTAGGTTACTCGCGTGATAGCCGAGATAAGGCTATATTCCCAACTAGAGGCATTTTACAAAGCCTTTGGTTTGACGGCTATGCACCCTTAACCAGCAGTTCCTTGACCTTTTATACGATTAATTACCATGCTAAATGGTATGAACCGCTAAATGATCAATTTATTGTCTTAACCAAGGCGGATTTGGGCTATGGCAATGGCTTGAATGGGGCCAATAATTTCCCCTTCTTTAGGAATTATTTTTCGGGTGGTATTGATTCCGTGCGCGGCTATCAAGGTTATACCCTAGGCCCGCAAGACTCCTTAGGCAAGGCTTTTGGTGGTACCAAGCTGGTCAATGCGAGTGTTGGCCTAATCTTCCCTAATTTCCTAACAGACAGCCTGCGTACTACCATCTTTGTTGATGCAGGAAATGTGTATAGCCCATTGAATAATAGGAATTTTGGCGGTCTTAGTACAAATTCTGGCCCAATTCGAACCTCCGTGGGCCTTGAAGCCGATTGGCTGACACCTTTTGGCCCAGTGGAATTAAGTCTGGCCAAGACCATTAATGCACGGTCTAGTCATGGTAATATTCATGGTGATGAAGATGAGCCATTCCAGTTTGCGTTGGGGGCGAATTTCTGATAAACATGGCATCAGCAAACTCTGGTTTGTTACGTTAAATCAATATGCTAGAATAGTGGCTTTAAGAAGGGAAATGGGGTTTTAAAATTTATTTGGAGAAAATCATGAAGATGATAAAAACAGTTGGTGCGTTAGTGGGTTCGTTATTGTTGATCGGTGGTTCAGCTTTTGCTGCAGATCAAGCAGCAGCGCCGCAAATCAAAGTGGCTATTGTGAATGTACAGCAAATTTTACAACAATCACCACGTGTGGCTGATTTAAGTAAAAAGTTGGAAGCTCAATTTAAACCACGTCAAACAAAGATTGGTGATGAACAAAAATCATTGCAAGATGAGTTAGATAAATTTAAGAAAGAATCGCCCACGATGGCGCAGAAGGACAGAGATGCGACACAGAAAAAAATCGCATCTGAACGTGCTGATCTGGTGAAACAAGTTGTTGCTTATCAAAAAGATTTGCAAACCGAACAAAACAAAATCATGCAAGGCATTTTAAATGACTTAAATGGTATTGTTTCAGGTATTGCTAAAAATAAATCCTATGCCTTAGTGCTAGATTCACAAGCTGTTATTTATGCTAACGATGGTAATGACATTACCAAAGATGTAGCAGGTCAATTTAACAAGTAATTAAGCGGTAAAAATAGTGATGAAATCTCCCCCTTTTGGGGGAGATTTGTTTTAGAGTGTGAAGAAGCTTGTCGTTATAAAAGCCTTCATTGTTGCGCAGGTGTTCGTCGTTGCTGAAGCGTTCGTCGTTGCGAGGAGTGCTTTTTACGACGAAGCAATCCAGGCTTCGACTTTTATTAAATATTGCTTTTTATATAAAAGTCGAAGCCTGGATTGCTTCGTCGTAAAAAGCACTCCTCGCAACGACGAACGCTTCAGCAACGACGAACACCTGCGCAACAACGAAGGCTTTTATAACGATGAACTTTTTTTGCAACAACAAACCTTTCATAACTATCTTGTGAGTTAGTAAAAAACGATGAATAATATGCAATATAAACTAAGTGACTTAATTAAGAATGTAGATGCAGTCGCAATTAAAGGTGATCCAGATTGTCTGATTAGCGGTGTTTGTACGATTCAGCATTCGCAGCCAGGCCATATCGCCTTCTTAACTAATTCACTTTATCGAAAATATTTGGCCGCAACGCAGGCAGCTGCTGTTATTTTATTAGAAGCTGATGCTGCAAGCTGCCCAGTGAATGCGGTTATTAGCAAGAATCCTCATTATACTTATGCACGAATCGCTGCTTTTTTTGAGACGCAAACGCCGCTTGCCGCTGGTATTCATCCATCCGCTGTGATCGGAAGTGAATGTAGCATTGATCCTAGTGCCGTGATTGCTGCGAATTGTGTCATTGGCAATAAGGTAAAAATTGCAGCCGATGTGCGTATTGGTCCAGCTAGTGCGATCGGTGATGAGGTGGAAATAGGTGAGGCAACACAAATTGATGCACGTGTTAGCATCTATGCAAAAGTTAAAATCGGTAAACGCTGCCGAATGTTGAGTGGTGCGGTGATTGGCAGTGATGGCTTTGGTTTTGCCAATCAAAAAGGAGTATGGCACAAGGTGCCTCAGTTAGGCCGAGTTATTATTGGCGATGATGTCGATGTGGGTGCTAATACCACGATTGATCGCGGGGCAATTGAAGATACCATCATTGAAGATGGCGTCAAATTAGATAACCTTATTCAAGTGGCGCACAATGTCAAAATAGGTGCGCATACTGTGATTGCTGGCTGTGTTGGTATTGCTGGTAGTTCTGTGATTGGTAAACATTGTTTGATCGGTGGTGATTCCATGATTGCTGGTCATGTAAGCATTGCAGATCAAGTTATTTTGACTGGCGGTACACGTGTCACTAAATCCATTGAAAATGCCGGTATCTATTCATCCGGTATTATTGGCGCTGTTAGCAATCAGGAGTTTCGCAAAAATAATGCGCGATTTAATCGCCTGGAAAATTTAATGCAGCGTGTCAAATCATTAGAGTCTGAGATCAAAGAGAGAAAAGCATAATGCAGCCCACAAACAAAGCAAAAGACGATGGTTCCGAAAGAGGTTTAATGGATATACACGAAATATTAAAATATCTACCTCATCGCTATCCCTTCTTGCTCATTGATAGAATTATTAAGCTTGAGATAGGTCAATCTGTCGTTGCCTTAAAAAATGTAACGATGAATGAATTGTTTTTTACAGGCCATTTTCCTCAACGTCCTGTTATGCCAGGCGTATTAATTCTTGAAGCCATGGCGCAAGCAGGCGGTGTCTTAGCTTATAAATCAATGAATACAACGCCAAGTGATGGTGTTCTTTATTATTTTGCTGGTATTGATAATGCTCGCTTTCGCCGAGTTGTTGAACCAGGCGATCAACTGCGTTTGGAAGTCAAGGTGCTTCGTTCTAAGCGTGATATATGGAAATTGGAAGGCTTTGCCTATGTTGGCGATGAGCTAGCCTGTTCTGCTGAATTTATGAGTGCATGCAAAACTGAAGAAAGAGGTTAACCCTGTGATTGAAAAAATATTGCCTGATGAAATTCTTGGTGGATCAGTGATACATCACACTGCAATTATCGATCCCTCTGCAAGAATAGGCAGCAATGTATATGTAGGCCCCTATACTGTGATTGGTGCTGATGTGGAAATTGGCGACGGTACGCATATTGGACCGCATGTGGTCATTGGTGAACATACTCGCATCGGCCGTCATAATAAAATTTTTCAATTTGCCTCCGTTGGTGAAATTCCACAAGATTTAAAATTTAAAGGTGAACGGACTTATCTTGAGATCGGTGATTTTAATGTGATACGTGAATTTTGCACATTGAATCGAGGTACTGCGCAAGATCGAGCGGTCACTCAAATTGCTAATCATAATCTCTTCATGGCCTATGTCCATATTGCACATGATTGCCATATTGGCAGCCATACTATTTTTGCAAATAATGCCTCTTTGGCGGGGCATGTCACTGTAGAAGATCACGCTATTCTCAGCGGTTTTGCAGGTGTCTATCAATTTTGCCGAGTAGGCGCCTATAGTTTTGCAGCGACCAATGCGGTCATTATTAAAGATGTACCGCCTTTTGTGAAAGTATCTGGCTATTATGCAAAGCCCTTTGGTTTAAATTCCGTTGGCTTGCAGCGTCATGGTTTTTCTGATGAAGTGATTGCAGATTTACGTCGTGCTTACAAAATTATTTATCGCAATGGTTTGACTGTAGCCAGTGCGATGGAAGAATTACAAAAATTACAAGCAAAAGAAGTTCAACAATTGATGGCGTTTATTGCAAATTCTAAAGCAGGTATCGTTCGTTGATTAAGGTTGGCATTATCGCAGGCGAGGCATCTGGAGATCTCTTAGGCGCTAAGTTAATCAACGCCTTGCAAGTTCAATCGCCTGAATTGCAAATAGAAGGTATAGGCGGTCCTGCCATGATTGCAGCAGGTTGTAATAGTCTTTTTGATATTGAACGACTAGCAGTGATGGGCTTGGTCGAGCCTTTATTTCGTTTGCCTGATTTAATCAAATTACGTTTTGATTTATATCGTCATTTTATTCGCAATAAACCAGATATTTTTATTGGCATTGATGCACCAGATTTTAATTTGGGACTAGAATTAAAACTGCGTCAGGCAGGTATTCCCGTCGTGCATTATGTGAGTCCCAGTGTGTGGGCATGGCGGCAATATCGTGTTCATAAAATTGCAAAAGCGGTTGATATGATACTGACGCTGCTACCCTTCGAGACAGATTTTTATCAACAGCATCATGTGCCAGTGAAATATGTTGGACATCCTTTAGCAGAACAAATTCCGCTGCAGCCCGATAAAATATTGGCAAGACGCGCTCTTTGTATTGATGAAAATGCAACTTATGTCGCCTTATTGCCTGGCAGCCGTCGTCAAGAAATTTCCTATATGGCAGAACCTTTTTTACGAGCAGCTAAATTGATGTGGCAAGAGCGGCCACATTTGCGTTTTCTCACGGCGCATGTTAATGAAAAACGTTACCAAGAATTTTATGAATCTTATAAGCAATACACACCTGATTTGCCGATAGAATTTTTCACGCGGCGTTCACAAGATGTGATGGCTGCTGCCGATGCGGTTGTTGTTACCTCGGGCACGGCAACCTTAGAGACTATGCTGTATAAAAAACCCATGCTGATCGCTTATCGCATGTCATCATTGACACATCGCATAGCGCGTTGGTGTGTAAAAGCACCTTATGCGGGCTTACCAAATTTATTAGCCAATGAACGCATTGTTCCCGAGTTAATTCAACAAGAAGTTAGTCCAGAAGCTATCGCCAAACATATTTTAAATTATTTAGATCATCCGGAAAAAGTAGAACATTTACAAAGAAAATTTACTGAATTACATCAAGCCTTGCGTGCTGATGCTGCGAAAAATGCGGCGAGTGCTATTTTGCAAGTGCTACAAGAAAAAAATAAAAATAAAAATTAAGAGAATTTTTAATTAAAACGAGGAGAAAACCATGCGTAGTGCGCCACCGAAACCGATTTATATTCAAAATACTCGACCGACGACCGAACCTTTGCTTAGTCAAGCAGTGCCACCATGCAATACGAGTGAAATGAATTTTTTAACATTCAGTGATCCTGTTTTTCAAGATGACTTTGTCTCAGCGGTAGCTGAATTAGCGTTTAACCCGCTTGTTTCTAGCGGCGAGATAGATTTTGCAGGTTTCGCTTCTGCTTATGATTCGACTACAAATCCTGGATTGACACTATTTTCACAGCAGCCTGAGCAACAATTACCTCAGACTGGCATTATCCAATCAAAACGGAAAAAGAAAGCAGCAAACAAAGATGGCGATTGTATAACAGTGCAGCCTGCGAAAAATAGAAAAGATGGGTGGATTTACGTGGATTCTATTAAGGAAATATTGCATAAGAAGAAAAAATATTCTTATGAGAAAGTCCCTGTGGGCACTCAAATAAAATTTAAGGATGGTGAATGGTATCATGGAAATAGACAGCTAATGGCTTTAAATGCATTTTATAATTCTCATACCCAAAACACTCAAAAAGTAATGGTCATGGGTAGAGAGTATTATTGGGATTCAATATGTGCACGTCATTATATTAATCCGTTTACTGGATTACCCATGGAGAGGTGTGAAAAAAAGAAATTGGATTTTATAACTGATCCCACAAAAGTACTCTATCACCATGAGGGTGAGACGAGAAAGGTTGTATTTTTAAAAGAGAAAGACTTTAATACTCAGTTTCCTGCTTATGCTAAAAAAAGACAGAAACGTGATGATGAAGAAACAAAAAATAATACAAATAATGTTTCAAGCGTAGAAGAATCTAAAGTGGAAGCTAAGGGTGATGTTGAGGATAATTCTAATACGGAAAGTTCGCCTGCACCTGCTTCACCAGCATCTACTTATTCTCTTGGCTTAACATTATATCCAGCATCGGGGAATAAAAGAGCTCGTGAAGATGGTGCAAGTGCTGAAGTTGAGCAGAGTAAAATTCCTAGATTATAATTGGTAAGCGTTCACGCCACGCTGTCATGCCAGCTAAAAGCATGCTGGCATGACAGCGTGGCGTGAACGCTTACGATCTGTTACGTTCATGAAGAGCAGCCCACTGAGCTATTAACGCAGGGGGTGAGGCTGTGAATTTACTCATCATCTTCCGGCCATTCACCAGGCTCCACCGGTTTCCCCGGAATTTGATGCTTTTCGCTAGCCCAATCACCCAAATCAATGAGTCTGCAGCGCTCAGAACAAAAAGGACGAAAGATGTTTTCTGTTGTCCAGGTTCCTTTTTTACCGCATTGTGGACAAGTTATATCTTTATTCATAGTCATCGTGTAGTCATCTCAAGCGCTGCAATAGGCCACCCAGAAAGCTAAATTTTCTGTGTATTGTGCAGGGCGTTTTTCAATGTCTGGGGTGAAGTAGCGGATACTTAAAAAATGCCGCCCAATACTAATTTCAGGATAGGCAGCAATGCCTTTGGCAATGCCGATTCGTATCATACGTAATTGTGACTGAGGGTCTAATAATTCTTGATGGAAGCCATGCACGGCAGTTTTTTGTTCGATTCTCGCGTGCTTTCTGACGAGATCAAGTACCAAGGCGGTTGCTGTTCTGATTTGCTCAAAATCTTCGAGCCAATTTTTAATGCTCGCTAATCGTTTTTCACTAGGTTGCTGCAGCCAATAGGAGTATAGGGGAACGTCAAAGCCGCAGGCGCCGCCAGGACTTGCAAGATGCAAGCGTAAGGTATTAAAAAGTTCAATATCACGTAATCGATGACCAATTTTAACATTGCTATCAATCAAACTGCGAGACAGGGTTTCTAGCTGCTGAGTTAAATTATTTAGTTTTTCTGTGTCGATCTCAGGGGTATTGCCATAGCGCAATAAATTGCTTAAATGATAGCTCAATTCTTTGGCAAGTTTGGACTTTAAATCTGGTCTATCTAAAACATGCAAGGTATCAGCGATCAATTGAATGACATAGCGTGTGCCCAGCGTAGAAGTATCATGCAATTGATGATCAATTTGATGGAATAATTGTTCCAGCCGCAAGCAAACGCGGATGATTTCGTTTAATGGTTGATCATAAATAATCGTATTATCGTTCATCATATATCTTTTCTAGCAAAATAGGGCATTATCTGGGGGCACAGAGAATAATGATAGCATGGATTGACTGGATATTGGACACGTATTTATTGAGGACTTTAACCCATTAACCCAAGATAATAGGCATGCAACTTTTCAACCTGCGGCATGAGCTCACCCAATTCACCATCATTGATGATGACATCATCACAGTGTTTCAATCGATATTCACGCTCTACTTGTGAATTCAAGATAGCTTGGATTTCTGCAGAAGAGAGTTGATCACGTGCTTTAACACGTTCAATTTGCCTTGTTTCAGCCGCATCGACCAGCAAAATTCGATCGATCAATGAATCGAAATTAACAGCAGTTTCAAATAAAAGTGGTATCACGACGATGCAATAGGGTGCAGAGAGCTTGTCTAATTGTCTTAGTATTTCCTCTTGAATCAGTGGATGCAATAAATTTTCCAGCCAATGACGTTCTGCCTCATCTTTAAAAATAAGTTGTCGTAAGGCAGCGCGGTTTAGTGTGCCATCCGCTAATAATAGGGCTTGATTAAAATGTTCGACGATAAGAGCGAGAGCAGCTTGCCCTGGCTGTGTCACATCACGGGCAACTTGGTCTGCATCAATAATAGGAACACCGAGCTTGGCAAACAAGTCGGCGACTGTTGTTTTGCCAGAACCAATGCCGCCTGTTAAGCCGATCACTAACATGAATTTTACCTTAGATAATAACGCAGGATTTCATTTCCCCAAACGAGTGCAATAAATCCACCCATGGCAAGATAGGGCCCAAATGGCAGAGGGCTACTCTTGAAATTACGTTTAATGATCATGTGCGTTAAAGTAACAATCACGCCGCTAACTGAGGCGAGTAAAATGATGAGCGGCAGCATCTTCCAACCCAGCACGGCGCCCAAACCAGCAAGAAATTTGTAATCACCTTGACCCATGCCGGTTTTGCCGGTAAACCAACCAAAGATAAGTTGTACGCTGGCAAAGATGGCATAGCCTACCATCGCACCAATGATGGCCTCATGCGCATTGCAAAATAGGTTAAATAAGCTAAAAAATAAACCAAGCCAGAGTAGTAATAAAGTAAGATGATCGGGTAAAAGTTGATAATCCAAATCAATAAAGATGAGGCAAATACAAATCCATGAAAATAATAAGGCAGCTAGCATTTGCCAAGTGAGACCAAAGCGCCAAGCAATATAAACTGAAACGATGGCAGTGAGCGCTTCTACAAAGGGATAGCGTGATGAAATCGCTGCATGACAATAAGCGCATTTACCCTGTAAGAAAAAATAACTGAGCAAGGGAATATTATGCCAGGGGCGTATGATTTTTTTGCAATGAGGACAATGAGAAAAGGGTAGACATAAATTGAGTTTTTCAACATCGTCATGTGGTTTTAGACCAAGATAAATGCGGCATTCTTCACTCCAATTTAACTGCATCATCCGCGGCAGGCGATAGATGACTACATTTAAAAAACTGCCAATAAATAAGGACACTAAGGCCGTGATGACCAGGAACACATTTGGATTTACTGCAAAAAAATTCAAAATGTCCATGCTTAGAATGCGCTTCCTAATTTAAAAAGAGGTAAGTAAAGGCCTATGACTAATCCACCGATTAAAGCACCAAGTATTAGCATAATCAAGGGTTCTAGTAATTGACTAAATCGGTGAAGCAATTGATCAATCTCTGCTTCAATGAAATCAGCAATTTTATCTAACATGCTCTCTAGCATGCCCGATTCTTCGCCAATTTTAATCATTTGGATCATCAGGATGGGAAAATAAGGCAGGCTTGCCATGGCATGGTGTAGGGAAATACCAGCGCTAATTTTATTATGTAATTTGGCAATATTATGCGTGAATTCTGCCTGATAGGGAGCATGAGCACTTAACTTCAATGCTTCATTTAACGCGAGCCCAGCTGAGAAAGTAATCGAAAGATTGCGCGCAAAACGCGCTAAAATAATTTTTTTGAGATAGGGTCGAATGAAGGGCAATTGCATTATCATGAGCATGCTCTTTTTGCGTAGACGAGCGCCTAATGAGGAACAAAGAAAAACAATGATAATTAAGGCGCTGAGGCTGATGATAGTAAGATGTTGGTTCAATAAAGTGGAGCAAGCAAAAATCATTTTGGTGATGAGCGGTAATTTTGCCTTTGTATGCTGAAATAAATCAGCGAAACGCGGAATAATAAAAATCAACATACTAAAAGTAACGACAAATGAAAAAATGAGAATGATGCAAGGGTAAAATAAGATTTGATTTATTTTTCGACGAAAAGCCCATTGTCTTTCTTGATAATCGGCAAGCGTCATTAATAATTCATCTAATTTTCCTGTGTGTTCGCCGATACGAATTAATTGAGATGCTAATGCATCAAAGGTCTGATGCGGCAAGCTTTCATATAAAGTTTTCCCGCTGAGTAATTCTCGCTTAATTGTCTGAATAAGTGAACGAGCAGCTATTTTATGCTGGCTTTTTTCTAACAAATCGCAGCTTTTCAGTATGGGTACGCCAGCCATCATCAGTGTAGCCAATTGACGTAGAAAATGATTAATATCAATTCGAGTTAGTTTGCGATTTCTTTTTAATAGCATCAATATTTTTTTCATTCAGATGCGCCAATCATGCGAATTAATTCTGTATAGCTGGTTATGCCAGCTTTAACTTTTTCTAAACCAGCTTGCCACAGCGAATCATAGCCTTTTTGTGCTAAATCAATTTGACCAGTCAAAATCTGTTGTTTGATCTCTTCACTCATGGGAAGTAATTCAAAAATAGCAGTACGGCCAGCATAACCTTGATAACATTGAAGACAGCCTTGTGCTTGATAAGCATTAATTTGCTGAGAAGCTAATTCGAGTTTGTGCGCCAGTTTGCAATGATCGCATAATTTGCGTACGAGACGCTGTGCAATAATCAGTGATACTGAATGTGTCAATTGATCATCAGTGACGCCAATCGATTGTAATCTCGATACAGTTTCAGCAACCTGTTTGCTATGCAAGGTTGATAAAACTAAATGTCCAGTTTGAGCTGCTTGCACAGCAATTTGCGCCGTTTCTCTATCACGAATTTCACCTATCATAATAATATCGGGATCTTGACGTAAAAAGGCACGTAGAATTTCAGCAAAATCCAAGCCTATTTTCTGATTAATACTCACCTGAGTAATGCCTGGCAATTCAATTTCGACAGGATCTTCTACGCTAGAAATATTTTTTTCAATTTGATTCAAGTATTGTAAGACGGAATAAAGAGTTAGTGTTTTACCGCTGCCAGTTGGGCCAGTGACTAAAATCAAACCTTGAGGAGCCTTAAGTGCATGGAGTAAAATTTCCCTTTGTTTGGCGAGCAAACCGAGTTCATCAATAGTTAACTGTTTAACATCCGTGTTTAAAATACGTAAAACAATTTTTTCAGCAAAGATGGTTGGACAAGTATTAATACGAATATTTATTTTTCGATGATGATAAAAGGTGATGCGCCCATCTTGCGGCAAACGTTTTTCAGCGATATTGAGATTCGCCATGATTTTTAATCGTGTGATGACGCGTGCAGCCATTTGCATGGGAAGTGATGTTACTTCTGATAGCATGCCATCGATACGAAATCGTATGCGGCAATCTTGTTCGCCAGGTTCAAGATGAATATCTGAGCTTCTTTTTTCAATGGCATCTTGCAAAAGTTGATCGACAAATTTAATGATGGGTTCATCATTTTCTTCTGGAATATCAGACGGTGCGGCTTCTTCAATAAAATGCAATTTGGAAAGTGTGGATTCTAATTGTGACTCAAGCTGGTTAAGATAGTAGTGTTCATGAATGTAATGGTCTAGTTGATCTTCAGCAACCAAAAAAGGTCGTAGTGACATGCTTGTATGAAAGGCAATGGCAGTTAGAGTAGTATGATCACTGGGATCTGCTATAGCAATATCTAAACTTTGTTTCGTTTTACAAAGCGGCACAAAGTGATAGCGATGAATTAAGTCTGATTTAATTAATTCACGATATGAAGCATGGGGCTGATGTTGAGCTAAATCAAAAATAGGTAAACTAAATTTATCTGCACAATATTGCAAAATAATTTCACTACTTAACAGGCTATTTTTTACAAGATAGCAAATGAAGGGCATGTTAAGTTCACGCGCTTTTTTTGATAATTTTCCGGCCTGTGTTAAATCTAACAGACCATCACGGACAAGATGATCAGCCAAGGCAGATAGTGAAGTGTTGACTGCGAGTTTAAGCATTGCATAAGCCGCTCTTTAAACATGAGCCACTGATAGTCCAAATACTGCCATCAGCATTGGGTTTTAAGATATAGCTTGCATTATTTACGAGTGCACTGCCTATCGCAGTAATAATAGCATTAGTGACTTTAATTGAATCAAGATTTTTTGTGCTTTTAGGTTCAGCAGGAATGCCTGCATTGCCATTTGTGATTTCAGCTGCAGGAATGCCTTGTTGTAATGCGAGGGCGGCCGCTGTTTTAAATATTTCTGTGCTGCTAATGACTTCGGAAAATCGTGCGCGTTGTGAATAATTTTGATAGGAAGGAATGGCAACGGCTGCAAGAATGCCAATAATAGCAACAACGACCATTAATTCAATGAGTGAAAATCCAGTTTGATTAGTGTAGTGCATTGGGAACTCTCCATGATTAGTTGGTGTGGAATTAAAATGTAAAAGAGGTGTTACAGGGAATTTTTTTGGGGGATAGAAGTATATATACCGATTATTTTACTATTCAGCAAGACTTTTTTAATAATTTGTTTGACCGCAGAATGGATTTATTTTCACTTTACTTAATTGCACATCGTAAAGTGATTCAATTTGCTGTGTGAGGTCAGTGATGTTGCTGCCTACATCCAGTGTTATCGATGAATCACTGAGAAGGATGTTGTTATTATTTGCATTTGATGGTGGTTGTTGTATGACAGATGAAACATCTATAAACGGTGTAGGACTTGGTGGTACAGGCGGTGTTGGCGGCACAAAACCAATGACGCTAAAGTTAGTAAATGATAAGGGATCACCAACTGTACCCGAGGTTGATGAATTTTTATTTAACTGTACAGTGGCTAATTGCGCAGCACTGAGTATTAATGAATTATTTAAATTGGGATTACCAATCAATGAAGTGATATTAGAATAATTCGTGATCGTAGAATTGGAATTATCATCTGTTGTGACACCGCTATATAAATTTGTCGGATCTAAACCACCTGTCAGTGTAATCGTGATGGGGTCTGCAAAAGAAGAATAACTCAATGAATTACTGTTACCACTACCAACGATGATTAGGTCGGCAACGGATAAGGTGCCAGCGAGATTGAAGGCAGCGGCATTTAAGGTCAAATTAAAGGCGCCATTTACGCCATTATTG
Organism: Gammaproteobacteria bacterium; assembly: GCA_013287745.1. Taxonomy (GTDB): domain Bacteria; phylum Pseudomonadota; class Gammaproteobacteria; order DSM-16500; family DSM-16500; genus Aquicella. The sequence goes on along the minus strand of JABDDF010000001.1, from coordinate 10,217 downwards.
ATGCTGATGGTATTTGCCGTGATGCTAATATTGTTAGTCAAGGTCAAAGCTGTATTTGCAGTGACAGTTGAGAGAGGCGTGCCTGAGCCAATATTATTTGCCAAGGTCAAGGTGCCAGCACCTTGTAAAGTGAGACTAGCATTAGCAGCACTAGCGCCATTAATAGCGCCGCTTATCGTGAAATTACCACTTATCGAATTAATCACATCACTGGTATTACTGCCTAGTGTGATAGGCCCTGTGAGTGAAGCTGCGCCGCTGCCATTTAAGGTGGCGTTATTGAGAGAGATTGATTCATTGGCGATGCTAACACCATTGATAGTGAGGCTTGTACCATTGTTGACAGATGTGCTGCCCGTTGTGCTGCCTAGGGCTTGAGCGTTACTTGCAATTAAACTGCCTAAATTAATATTGATGCCGCCACTGAAGTTGTTTGCACCTGATAAAGTGAGAGTGCCAGTACCGTTTTGTGTTACTGCACCACTGCCACCGATGCTATTACTGAATGTTGCTGCGCTAGATAAATCAAAAGTTAATTGAGAATTATTTGTCACGCCGCCACTGCCAAGAGAACCTGTTGTTCCGCCATTGCCGACTTGCAAAGTGCCAGCGTTGATGGCAGTCACGCCGCTGATATTATTTGCACCGCTTAAAGTCAGCGTACCTGTACCATTTTTTGTGAAGCTGCCATTACCGCTTATGGCGCCACCGTAAGTTGTACTGCTATTATCGCCGCCTACTGTTAGGCTGCCTGAACCTAGTATCACATTGCCGCCCGTTGAGCCGCCGCCAGATAAGGAAGCAATCGTATCTGCAACATTATTGAGATTGAAAGTGGCACCCGCGACATTAGCTAGTATGAGAGTGCTGCCGCTAGGAATAGCGTTGACGACACCAGCTTTTAGAGTGCCTGCATTGATGCTCGTTGCGCCACTGTAATTATTCGTACCAGATAAAGTGAGGGTACCGCTGCCATTTTGTGCGAGCGAGCCGCTGCCGCCAATATTATTGCTAACAGTAAGCGTACTAGATAAATCGAATACTAATTGGGAATTATTCGTGACAATTCCAGTACCGAGTGATCCTGTTGCACCACCATTACCGATTTGTAAAATGCCGCCGCTGATGAGCGTGTTACCATAAGTATTATTTGCAGCTAATATCAAAGTACCGCTGCCCGCTTGCGTTAAACTGCCTGCACCACTGATAGCCGTACTCACCGTTGTATTAGTGCTGTTATTAAATACCAAACCGCCGCTATTTGAGATGCTGCCGCCTGAGACGCCGCCGTTAAAAGTGTAAGTCGTTGGTGAAGTGATTATCAAAGCGTCACTGCCAGTTAGCGTCAAGTTATTGCTAGAATCGACACTATACAAAATGTTTGAACTACTGAGACCATTGATAATTGTAGCTAGCGTGCTATTACTGAATGTAGACGCACCGCTACTTGCGCCGACAGTGACTGCATTCGTGGTGATACTAAGCAAGGGACTGCTGCCGCCAAAGCCATTGGCAGGCATGCTGGCAACCACATTGCCAAGTGTTGATCCGCTATTTAAATAGACTAGAAAATTAGTTGTTGTTGGAATGCTATTGTTGATACCGGTAAGTGCATTATTGCCTTCAAGAAAATAAATGAAGCCATTAGAACCTGCATAAGCTGTATCGATGACACTGCCATTCACCACTAAATTAGCAGCGGCAGCATTTGCTGATGAAGAAACAGTGATGGGTGTGGGAGAGGCTCCTGAGCTTGGATAGAATGCTTGTAAATAGGGATAGGAGCCTGACACGCTATTCCACGTGGATACAAAATCCCAACCTGCACCCGTGAAAGTGCTTTGTGTCATCATATTTGCAGTCGTTTCACCTGTTCCTGTTGTGCTAGTGCCTAAGCCAGAGGTTTGTGTATCCCAAAAACAGGCTGTACATGCGATGGAAGATGCTGTGCCAGAAAAGCCGCCGTTATTAGTCCCTATTAATGCACCCGTACTATAGTTGTTAGACATGCTGCCAGCATTGAATAATCCGACGAAACCGCCATTACCATTTCCCGTTACTGCACCTGTGCTATAGGAATTGCTAATATTTCCCCCCGACTCGATGCCGACAAAGCCACCGCTAAAACCATGGCCAACAACCGCAACTGATGCATAGGAATCACTGACATTGCCTGATTGTAAAAAACCGATAAGACCACCTGCTTCACCATTTACTGGTGCATTGACTGTACCTGAAGCATAAGTATTCGTGATGGTTGCACCATTCTCAAAGCCAACCAAAACGCCTACATGAAAACTTCCGTTGATAGTTGCATTAATGAGTCCTAGATTTTCAATGAGGGAAGCATTTGCTATGCCAAAAAATCCGACATTGCCGTTTGAAGGAAGATTAATGCTTATATTGCTAATGGAATGACCTTGGCCATTGAAGATGCCTCCGAAGGGGGAAATAGGCGAAAATGATAAAGAACTGGCATCAATATTTGTGCTGAGTGCGAGAACAGAACTCCAAGTTGCAGGTGTTGTATCGATGACACCTAAGTCTGTCGCGTTGTTAATGAGCATGAAGGCCGTCACTGCACCTGCACCGGCATTCACATAGGTAGTGGGTGAGGTGTAGGAGGAAGGATTATAGTAAATATTCACCGGCCCTCCCACATTGATGGTAGTGTTATTCGGCACAGTGACGACACCGCCTGTACCCAAATCAAAGGCACCTGAATTGTTGGCTTGCAAGGTCAAGCCGCCAGTGCCTGTGTTTGTAATAGTTGCGCCAGCGTTAATGGTGATATTGTCATAGGCGGACAAGGTGAGTGAGAATGCGCTTGACCAGGCAATGCTATTTGCCACTGTAATATTACCCGTTCCTCCACTCACGCCATTGGTCGTGATGATAATGTTATTAGAGGCAAGGTCATTATCTAAGGTTGTCGTATTAACCGTGACGGGATTAGCGGTGGGGGTGAAAACATTATTCGTATTTGTGTAATTGAGATCATTGCCTATGCTGATCGTTACAGTAGCAGGATCGAGCAGCCAGGTACCTACTGTTCCATTGGGAGCGCGGGTATTCACCGAAGCGCCTATTGCATCTAATATGTTATGGCTTGATGTTTCAACGAAGCCGCCATTACCGCCTTGACTGCCGCCTGTTGCAAGAATGCTGCCTTCAGCCTGAGTATAATTGTCTGACCATAGAACCACATTACCGCCATTGCCCTTAGTGATGGCGCTTGCATTAATACTTGCACCCGGCTCCATCACTAATGCATTGGCGTTAGGCAAAACACCTTGGCCGTGTTCATTGCCGCCAACATTAACCGTACCGCCGCCTGCTGCCCCGCTGGCATCAATATGCGTGCCTGAATTGAGTAAAATGTCATAGCCAGTGATATTAACGGTGCCGCCTTGTTGGCCTACTCCTTTTCCGGAAGCATTAATATCAGCAGTAATATTGACGACGCCGCCATGGGGATCCCCTGAAATGACAATATCACCATTGTCTTGATAAACTGATTTTGCTTCCACTTTGCCATGTAGATTAATTACATTATCTAGTACATTTGCAGTCTGTTGTGCGGTCACTAAAATTTCTCCGCCATTTGCAATTAGGGCACCATTATTGGTGACGCTGCCTGAATGTGAGTGATGAGAAGTAAAGGCGAAATTCACCATACTATTACCAGCAAAACTAATGGTGAAGGCGCTGCCTGATGCGAGTGCAATTTGACCGAGATCCGCTTTAATTAAGCCATTATTAGTGACATTATCTCCAACCAAGGCAATCAATCCTTTTTGCGCAGCAATAAGGGTGCCTGCATTGATAATAGATGCACCTGGATATGAAGAAGCTTGATCGAAAATAAAATGATTATGTAAAAAATTATTATTAGACATATTTGCTGTTGTCGCAATTAATCCGCCCACGTTAACGTAAGCGGATGGACCGAAGAAAACGCCAGCAGGATTAATTAGAATAATTTCTCCCGTCGCACTTAATCGACCATAGATTTGTGAAACACCGTTTGTCGGATTGATACGATTAAGTGCGATGCCTCCTGCTGGTTGCTGGAAATGGGTTGACTGGTTTGCATTAATATTGAAGCTTTGCCAGTTGATAATGGCTTTTTGACTCGTTTGATGGATGGTGGTGGAGTTCGGTGCTTGCTGAATCGAAACATGGCCTGCGGCAACATTATTTAAGACTGGGTTGGCATAGAGTGTGCCAATAAAAAAAACCGCGCCCAGCCATAGGCTCCCTTTACAGCTAGCAGAAGTGTAGATCTTTAATTTTTCCAGCAGTTTAGTCACAACCATCCTCGTATTATCTTGATATTTAATAGTTTTAGTAAATTTATCCTTTATTTAACTATAGACGATAAATACAAAATCGTATGGCTTTTGTGAGGGTTTTTTAGGTTTTTTTAGGGTTTTTTTAGGCCTTAGTTTTCAATGGCTTAGATTTAGATGGGATATTTTTGGGCTATAATGCAATTAACTAGAAGTCGGCCTTGTTTTTATTTATACTTCCTCGCGCTGTTTTGAGGATTTGCCGACGTAGCTCAGTTGGTAGAGCAACTGATTCGTAATCAGTAGGTCCGCAGTTCGACTCTGCGCGTCGGCATCAGAAATGACAGGGCTTCCAGCGGATTAGCCCTCCGCGCCGCAAGTCTCACGGGACACTGGTGGGGCACTTAGAAATAACAAGTAGCAACAAATCACAATAAAGTTTCTACCCTCTTCGATATCAATTATCATGCGGTATGGCTTGACGTCTTTATTAAGTCGATTGGCAAATAACTTTGAATTACACGGTGACTACAACATGAAAAAAAGCTATCTATGGACGAAATTAAAAGCGCGATTACATCTTGTGCATAGTGCGCCTGGTGAAAGTTATAATTGGCTTTTTCTTCCTGGTGGTCCTGGGTTAGGCTCGGAGTCTTTAAATGGACTTGCTGAAATTTTACAACTTCCAGGCGCTGTTTGGCATGTTGATTTTCCTGGTGATGGTTCAAATTCAACCCCAGATGATGCTGAGTATTTTTCGCATTGGTCTGAAGCCCTCATAGAGGTAACTAGCGCATTAGAAAATGTTATTGTAGTAGCACATTCATCGGGAGGGATGTTTACTCTTGCTACTCCTGCTTTAGAAGACATTCTCACTGGTTTAGTATTAATGGACTCTGCACCTGATGCATCATGGCAGCAATTTTTTACTCAGTATGTAAAAGAAAATCCTTTGACTGAAGCAGAAAAGTTACAAGCACTTTATGATAAAGCCCCATCTAATGAAACACTAAAGAAATTAACAATAGCTTGTGCTCCCTATTTTTCTACTAAAAACAGCTTGCAAGAAATTATTTTATTGCTTGAGTCTTTACCCTTTAATTACAAGACTCATTTATGGGCGGCTGAAAATTTCGATCAAACATATAAAGCGAAATGGTTTCCACAAGCTATGCCTACATTGATAATTGCGGGTGATCAAGATCATATTACTCCTTTGAAATTATTTTTAGATTCGCCTGACTTTCAGCGTGAAAATATTTTAATACGAGAGATTGATAACGCTTCGCATTTTCCCTGGATTGATAACCCACCGCAAATTAAGAAAATTTTTGATGAGTATTGTCAGCGGCTTCGGTTGATTAAGAGGTTTGTATCACATGTCTAAATATTTAGGCGAATGTTATTGCGGTTTAGTTAAGTTTTATTGCGATGGCGATCCATTTTTTACTCAATATTGTCATTGCAATAAATGCCGTGAGATCGCTTCGAAATCAAAGCGCGATACAGATAAGCAAGGCTATGCGTGGACAGCGGGATATTTAACAGCAAGTTTTCATATAACGTCAGGCATTGATAACCTTGATGAAATTATTAAAAACAATGCAAAGCTGCTGTTATGCAAATCATGCCATAGTCTTATTTATGGTATTTCTCTTGATCCAAATAAACAGGCAGGTATCGGTATTAATGCAAATAATTTTCATTTTACAGACACAATGCCGGAGCTTTTTACACCTGTTAGACATATCTGGTATGTAAACAGGATTATTAACTTTGATGACAACTTGCCAAAGTTTAAAGATGCTCCAAAAGAACAATTTGGTTCAGGCGAACTCTGGAACGAAGATGACGCAAAATAATACATTAAAAATATGATCAGCAATACCCACATAATTACAAAGGGAGAATCGATATGCGCATTGCTGTTTCTGGCACTCATTTTATAGGTAAAACTACTTTAATTGAAGATTTTCTTAAAAAACATCCAGACTATAGATGTGAAAAAGAAGCTTATTATAAATTGCAAGATGAAAAAGAAATGGAGTTATCACTAGAGCCCTCGCTTGATAGTTTGCTTGAGCAACTTGACTATAGCATTGAGCAGCTTAATCAAACCGCAAATGAAAAGAATGTTGTTTTTGATCGATGCCCGATTGATTTTATTGCTTACTCAATGATTGCTTTGGAGCAAGATTCACTAGATATAAATGATAGTGAAGTATCTGAGCGATTTGATGAAATCAAAATCGCTTTGAACACTTTGGACTTAATTTTATTTCTACCTATTACAAAAGAGAACTCCATCGAGTATACCGAGGAAAATCCAGCCTATCGTAAAGCGGCTGATAAATATTTCAAAAAAATTTATCGGGATGAAGTGTGTGATATTTTCCCGCGATATTGCCACCCAAAAATCATTGAAATTTGGGGCGATAGAGTTGCAAGAATTAAAAAAATTGAAGCTACTTGATATGATAAAAAATAATTTGCATTTAATATTTGATTTTGACGGAACACTGGTAGACAGTTTTGATGCTGTTATTCAAAGATTTAATTTATTAGCTGGTGAATTTAATTTTAGATACATTGACGATCATGAAATAGATGATTTAAAAAACCTTACCTCAAAAGAGCTTATTAAGCATCTAAAAATTCCTGCTTATAAAATTCCCAAAGTTATTCTTAAGGCGAGAGCGTTGATGCGTGGTGAAATAACAAAGCTACCCGCCTTTGTAAATCTACGGGAAGTAATAGAAAAAATTTATGGGATGGGTATCGGATTAGGAATTTTAACATCTAATTCGTCAGAAAATGTCAATCAGTGGTTAAAATGCAATAATCTGCAAAACTTATTTCATTTTATCCATATTGAATCGAGTTATTTTGGTAAGAAGCGTATATTAAGAAAAATAATTAAAAATTATCATATGGATTATTCCCGTACATTTTATGTTGGCGATGAAACTCGTGATATCGAAGCTGCGAAAGCTTCTAATATAAATTCTATCGCAGTCACGTGGGGCTTTAACTCAGAAGCAGTATTGTTACAACACCAGCCTCATTTTATTGCAAGAAAACCGGAAGATATTCTTGCCATTTGCAAAAAAGTAAATAATTTATGAAAACTCCGCTGATAACGAAATTAAATGCTCCAGCAATTATTAATGCCGCCTCTCATTTGAAGCAGAAGGGACAGTTGGCAAATTCAAAAAATAATCTGGTTTATTTGGATATTGACGATGCTTATATTCATAAGTTATTTCCGTTATTACAAGATCATCAAATTAAAATACCTGATTACTTTGGTGATGGATCGGCGGGCGCGCATATTACGGCAATTTATCCAGAAGAAAATAAAAATATTAATACGCATGAATTACAGCAGGAGCACAGTTTTTTTGTTAAAGATATCGTCACTGCTGAAATTGATCATAAAATTTATTATGTACTCTTAGTCGATTCATCCTCTTTATCGCAATTGAGAAGAAAATATGACCTACCTGAATTTTTATATTTTAAAGGCTACTCAATTGGGTTTCATATCACGATAGGTACAATGAGGAAATAGTAAAGAGGAGCATTTTAATTTTGTTTGGTGGAGCTATTTTTTTCTTCTACAATTACTTTTACTGATTTTTTTCCATCATAATAATCAAGTAAACTATCTTGAAGCTTGTTTTGCTTATCCAGTGCTTCTTGATTAATAGGGAAAGCAGTAACGTTCATTGATAGGGGTTCACCATTACATATTATTTTTAGCAACCCTTCGCGTAAAATTTTATTTTCTATTTCTATCTTTTCTTGAGCAATTGGATAATAAACGCCTTTAGATAAGGTGGGTTTATCAAAGGGAAAGCCAACTTCATTCGACATATCGACAAGCAGGTTAATAAAAAGATTATTACCGGTCTCAAGCCATTGTTGTGCAGCTTTTTCTCTTTCTTCTATTGAAATTGAAGTGTTGTTTGCTTGAATGTCGGGTGTTGTCAAATGCTGCTGATATAATCTCCATGAGCCTAGAACCGATTCATTGCCATAAAATTCAATGTTAATCATGTTGAGTGCTTGTACATGATCTGGTGATACACGCGTGGTGTAGGTTGCAATTAATGTTTTAAAGATGATCAATTTTCTTTGACTTTTTTCTTTTGCTGCATCTAATCTTGTCTGAACCTGTAAAGCAATGATCGGTGCCAATAAAATAGCTATGACTGTCACCGTGCCATTATTAGCTGTGTGCCAAGTTGTAATCACAGACCAAAAATTTGTCATCCACTGCCAAAAGATTCCTAAATAAATTTCCATTGTTTCTCCATGATGCAGCATTAGTTTTGAGCTATTTTTGATCTATATTACTTCCTTTTTTCTGATGGCTGCCCCTTGAGTGCCCCACAGAGCAGATTATCAAGGTTATTAACATTAAAAATTAATTAGTTAAAAACTAATTTCATCTGTTTATTAATCAGATGTTGTCTTATTTTGGTATTTGTTGTACCTTACTGCCATTCATAAAATTAGCATAAATTATTGGGTTGTTGATATGGCAAATATTGAAAAACGTACTTCACAAGATGGTGAAACAACGTACAGAGTCAAAGTAAGGCTCAAAGGGTTTCCCGCGCAAAGCGCAACCTTTGAACGTTTGACCGATGCGCGCAAATGGGCACAACAGACTGAGATCGCAATTCGTGAAGGACGACACTTTAAAACCACTGCGGCTAAGCGTCATACGTTAAATGAAGCTATAACCAGGTACATTAAAAGCGTATTGCCAGCGAAACCTAAAAGTGAATATACACAGGTCGGTCAATTAACATGGTGGAAGGATACCCTAGGGAGTTACTCTCTTGCTGAGGTGACTCCTGCGCTTATCGCCCAACATAGAGACAAGCTGGCTCAAGATAAAGCTAAAAACCGAAAATACCGTACCCCTGCCACCGTTAATCGTTATCTGGCTGCCTTGAGTCATGTATTTACGGTAGCAACAAAGGAATGGATGTGGGTAGAAGAAAATCCTCTACGCAAAGTGACAAAGATGAAAGAACCAAGAGGACGGGTAAGGTTTCTTTCAGATGATGAGAGAGTGAAATTGTTAATTGCCTGTAAAGAAAGTGATAGTCCTTATCTTTATTTGGCAGTTGTTTTGGCATTATCAACGGGTGGCCGCCGCATGGAGATATTAGGATTACATTGGCAGAACGTTGATTTGATTCGTACCATCATCACATTGCATGAAACAAAGAATGGGGAAAGACGGGTACTCCCTTTAAGTGGACATGCGTTAGATTTAATGAAAGAACACGCAAAAATACGTCAATTAAATTGCGATCTTGTTTTTCCAGGAAAAAACTTCAAAAAGCCCGTTGATCTTCGCACACCCTGGGAGACTGCATTAAAACGCGCTGAAATTAAAGATTTTCGCTTTCATGATTTGCGTCATAGCGCTGCGTCTTATCTTGCAATGAATGGCGCTAGCTTGGCTGAAATAGCGGAAATATTAGGTCATAAAACATTACAAATGGTGAAACGGTATAGCCACTTATCGGAAGCACATACAAGCAAGGTAGTGGCAAGGATGAATGAGAAAATATTTGGAGTTTGATTATGCAAGAGATGAAATTAAGCTTGAAATGGCTTAATCAGCAAATGGAATTACTTTGTGTTTATGATGATGATCTTCTTAAAAAGCGTTAACATTTAAAAATAATTTAAAAAATATTGCATTAAATCTTTTCAAAAAAGAAAAATGGCACTTATCTGAGTTTTTAATTCTTGCTATAGCCTTTAATTTAACAGAAGAATTATGCTCGGATAACAAAACAGTAGGAAGTATTTATCGACATGATTGGGCTAATGGCATAGGTGTGATAAGGCCTATAATGGTTAATGATATCAGAGAAATTAACCGTAAATTTACGCGAT